>JAPLHM010000181.1 GCA_026389635.1 Chloroflexota bacterium
GGTCAAGGACATCGAGATCGAGGAGGCGCGGCAACTGTTCGCCCTGGTCAGAGACAGCTACAAAGAGAGTTTCGTCGAGTACCTCAGGCTGGCGGCCCTGGGCAACGCCATCGATTTCTTCAGACCTATCGAGGAATTGAGGCAAGAAGCCAGACAAAACAGGTTGGAATTCGCCATCGACGATTCACAACTCCTGGAAGGCAGGATAAAGAAATCCAAACTTGTACTCTACCTGGCTGATAACACCGGGGAAGTGTATTTTGATATGCCCCTGCTCAACCTGATGCGAAAATATGCCAGGACGGTTTACATTGTAAAAGAGCTGCCGGTACAGAACGATATCACCGTCGCCGATATCGGTAAAGCCGGCCTGCAACAGGAGGCAGGGGAGGTCATGACCACCGGAACAGCCACGCCGGGAGTGCTTCTTACTCTGGCCTCGGAGGAGTTCAAGCAGGCATTTGCAAAGGCTGACTTTGTTTTTACCAAGGGCATGGGATATTATGAGACGCTCGAGGAGCTGGCGCCGCAGGGCAGGATGTTCTTCTGCCTCAAGGCCAAGTGCGGCCCTGTAGCCAGGTCGCTGGGAGTGCCGCTCAACAGTTACGTGGCTAAATTACACTGACTTATCATTTGGTTAAAGATATGATTTTCCAACGACCGGAGATACTCAGGCCACCCAGCGAACATGCCAGCTACTACCTGCCGCTTACCTCGGGCTGTTCCAACAATTCCTGCACCTTCTGCGCGTATTCCTTCACCAATCTCGGTGTGCGCGACCTGCAGGACGTCAAGGACGAGATCGACGCCATGTCGCTATACATGAATACCCGCATGGGTCTGCCAGGTCAACCCGATATCGTCTATGCTATATTGAGGCGCTGGGACGGCAGGCGTGTCTTCCTGCAGGACGGCGACGCGCTGGTCTTTCCATACCCGAAGCTGGTTGAGTCGCTGCAATATTTAAATGGGAAATTCCCCGGCCTCGAGCGCATAGCCAGCTACGCCACACCGCAGGACGTGCTGCGGCGCAGCGTGGATGAACTGAAAGCGCTTAAAGAGCTTAAGCTGGGCATACTCTACATGGGTGTGGAAAGCGGCGACGACGTGGTGCTGCAAAGGATAATAAAGGGCGCCACGCACGCTGAAATGGTTGAGGCGGCCGCTAAGGTCAGGGAGGCGGGCATTCTTCTCTCTATGACGGTCATACTCGGCCTGGGTGGCGTGCAGGGCAGCCAACAGCACGCTATGGAGACGGCGCGCATATTGACAGAGATGGACCCCGATTACGCGGGTGCACTCACACTGACCCTCATACCGGGCACGCCGCTTTACCAGGAATGGGAGAGAGGGGAATTCGAGCTTATCACCCCCTTCGATTCACTCAAGGAACTCAGGGCCATGGTTGAAAACGCCACTTTTTCCGACTGTTTCTTCAGTTCCATGCACGCCTCTAATTACTTCGCCATACGCGGCAGCCTTCCTGCCGACAGGCGGAAAATGCTGGCCCAACTTAATTCAATTTTATCTAAGAATGACCCCGCCCTGCTGCGGCCCGAGTTTTTACGAGGCCTGTAAGTTGCCGGCTTAAATGTGATCTATGACTTGTGAGAGGTCAGAGATCACAATGCAGTCATAATTGGCGCCCGCGCCGTCGCGGTCGATGAGTATGGGCGTGATGCCGGCGTTCCTGGCGCCCACGACATCCAGGTCGTACTGATCACCCACGAATAGGGCCTCCGCTGCTGTGGCACATGCCCTTTTCAATGCCAGTTGGAAGATCTGCGGCTGCGGTTTATCGTAGCCCGCCTCAAAAGACGTGACCTTGTAAGTGAAATAGTCTGTGAATCCCGCCTTATCTAAGTAAGTATCTATTTGCTCGCCGATATTGGAGATGACGCCCATCTGTATATTTTTACCTTTGAGCGCCTGTAGCGCCGGCAGCGAATCGTCGTAGTTCTTGAATTTGAAGCCGACAGAGAAGGCCTGGGCCAGTATCTGCAGTGCCTGTTCCGGGGACACAGCAGCTTCAGCATCCCGCAGTATGCGCAGTCCGTAGCCGCGGTAGGCGTCGAACTTGGCTGCCTGCTCCCGGTCCTTGATAGTCGATCTGAAGTTCTCAGAGCGCCACCAGGCATCGGCCTCCGGCAGTGCCGCCGCCACGGCCTCGGGCGAAATGACTACACCGAACTCCGCAGCCGTATCAGCATAGTGCTTTTCACGCGGCGGGTCGAAATAAACCAGCGTATTAAAGAAATCGAAGAAAACAGCCTTTATCATAGCAGCCATAGATTATTATATTCAGAGGCTTTTGATGTCAATGTCATTGACATGTCACCCGGCAGGTTTGCCCACTTTGGGCCTGATGCCCCATTTGAACTTGGCGTAGAGCATGAGCAGGGCCAGGACAAACGTGATGCAATTCCACATGATGAGTGAGAAAAGTCCCAGGAAGATGCCGTAAAGCAGCCAGCAGATTATGCTGGCCAGCCACATCCAGAGGAAGGGCAGGCTTATCTCGTAGGCTGTCTTATAGCGGAACAATCTCCAGATCTGTGGTATGACGCCGAAATTGCCCAGAAAGCCGCCCAATAATCCGAGCATCTCCTGCCATTGCATAACAAACCTCCTGTTGTAGGGGCGGGTTTTCAAACCCGCCCGCTTTAGCCTTGACATGCATTATAACACTTGCTTATGATGCTACGGATAAAATGAAACTCACCGTTATAGATGCTTTGAGCCTGGGCGACGCCTGGTACCAGTGCCTGCAAAAAGCCCTCACCGAGGGCCGCGAATACAGGATCGAGCAGGGCAGCTTCGAGGGCATACGCCGCAAGGAGATCGAACTCGTGGCTATTAATATCAGCCAGCCGGGCATCCGTCCGCTCAGCCCGGATGTGCCCACCGGCGTACCGCTGCCCACCACCGACGAAGTCATCGAGGAGTATATGTCCTACCTTATGACGCCCGACCGGCAGGAGAACGAGGAGTATACCTACGGTGAGTTCCTGTCGCCGCAGATCGAGGAGATCATCCGCCGCTACCGCAAGGGTTTCGATACCAACCAGATGTGCATGTGCGTGGGAGACAAAGACAGCATCTATCAGGCCGACCCGCCCTGCCTGCGCCTGGTGGACACAAGGGTGCAGGACGGCGCGCTGCACTTCATACTCTACTTCCGCTCCTGGGACCTGTGGGGCGGCATGCCCACCAACCTGGGCGGCTTGCAGTCCCTCAAGGAATACATGGCGGGAGAGATCGGCGTACGGGACGGCGAGATACACGCTTTCAGCAAGGGCCTGCATCTCTACGAGCACGCCTGGGACCTGGCCAGAATGGTGCTGAGAATGCCAATGGAATAAGTATCTTGCTCAACTTCCACCCATAACTTATTGGACGGACCATCTTTACATGTGGATTTCTCGAAAACCGACGTTGTGGAATCTGTTATTACCAATAAGTATCTTGATAAGTAGACAAAAATAAACAAAAACACTATAATCTCAACAGAGGTATTGATATGGCAATGCTAAGAGAAATCATGACGCCCGAGCAGGTAGCCGATTATCTCCAGCTAAATAAGGATACGGTCTACAGGTACATAAGGGAGGGCAAAATCTCAGCTTCCAGGTTGGGCAGGAGTTATCGTATTCTGAAAGGGGATATCGACGTATTCCTGATGGCGACCAGCACTGGCAAAGAGGCCAAGGAAGCGCTATTTAAGCTTGTGGAAGCGCCTGCAGACAGAAACAGGCAAATCGCCTCAGCAGAAGTGGAGAGGGACGTCGCTGACGCTATCGCCGAAGTTCGCGGTAAGGGTTATTGATGCTGCGAGCTGTGGTAGATACAAACATATTGGTTTCAGGTTTTATTTCGCCGCTGAGCTATCCAAGAGAAATTGAAAAGCGCTGGAGAAATGAGCAGTTCGCACTTTTCACTTCTCCTCAAATAATCGATGAAATACGCCGTGTTTTGTATCTTCCGCGGATTAAGCAGAAATATAGTCTGTCGGAATCTGATATCCGCGCTTTCATCCTCGCGATTACATATAAGGCAAGTTGCACTGCCGGCAGTCTTATCCTTTCCGGCGTTGCGCCGGACCCGGGAGACGACAAAATAATCTCCTGCGCCGTTGAAGCGCAGGCCGATTTCATAGTGACAGGTGATAAAAAATTCCAGCAGCTTGAGGAATACCAGAAGATCCGGATTATGAACGCGGAATCTTTTATCAAGATCTTGGATGATGAGCCTGGTTCGGTTTAGGGCATTGGTACCCAGACTCCCATTAGAGTACGTTAACTTCACATACTGTCTGTTTCAGCTTATTTCACCTGCCCCGGCTCCGGCACGAGCATCTGCCTGCGTCGCATTAAAAGGGTCACAACAGGTACATATCCTCCGCCGCTCGCAACAGGCCATCCCTGAAATCGGGGTGGGCCAGGCTGATTATGCCCAGGGCGCGGTCCCGCGTGGACTTGCCCTTGAGGTCGATCGAGCCGTACTCGCTGACTAAGTGTTGGACATCCATACGCGGGACGGATACCACCGTCCCGGATTTCAGATTGGGCACGATACGGGAAACCTTCCCCTTGCGCGCAGTCGAAGTGAAGGCCTGGATGGACTTGCCGCCCCTGGAGTTGTAGGCGCCCCGCACGAAATCGAGCTGCCCGCCCGTGCCGCTGAACTGTGATCCGGCCATGTGTTCGGCGTTGCACTGCCCGGTCAGATCCAGCTCTATCACGGTGTTAACGGCAATCATATTGTCGTTACGCGCAATCACTGCAGGGTCTTCCGTATATGAGGAAGGATGGCTCTCCATGCTGGGGTTATCATGGATGAAGTCGTACATGCGCCTGGTGCCCTGCGCAACTATAAAAACGTGCTTGCGGGGGTGCAGGTTCTTGTTCCTCCCGTTTACCACACCCCTCTCGATCAGGTCTACCAT
>JAPLHM010000283.1 GCA_026389635.1 Chloroflexota bacterium
CGCCACGCTGGATGAGGTGGATATCATCGGCGGAAGGGTGCTGGTCTCACTGGCGGTCAGGCTGGGAAAGCCCCGGCTGATAGATAATATCATACTGGGGTAACGTTTCATTTCAGATCAAGGGTAGGGGCGGGTTTTTAAACCCGCCCGAGAAAGCGGGCGCACCTGAAGGTACGCCCCTACAAATGCTCATTCCCTGATAAAGAGCATCAGCCCTATGACGGCCAGCACAGCCAGCGCGGCGCCGAAATAAAAGGGCGCCGCCGGATTTACGGCCTGCCAGAGCCAACCCGCTATGAGGCTGGCAGGCAGCAGGGTTATGCCGACCACGCCGTGATACGCTCCAAAAGCTGTCCCCCGCCTGTCTTCGGGCACGAGGTCGACCACCAGTGCCCTGACAACACCCTCGGCCAGCCCATAGTACGCGCCGTACATTGCCCACAACACCCACACAGTCCAGCTCTGATTGAAATATGCAAACCCCAGGTAGACCAGCGCATATACACTCCAGCCCAGTACAATTATTTTCTTCCTGCCCAGCCTGTCGGACAGCATGCCTGCCGGCACAGAGAAAAGCGCGTAAACGGCGTTAAACACGATAAGCATGAGCACGATATAGAAAACGTTGTTTCCCAGGTTTTGCGCCCTCAGTATGAGGAAGGCATCGCTGGAATTGCCCAGCGTGAACAAAAACACGATGACAAGGAATATTTTGAACCTGTTGCTGAACGCAGATGAGGGCAACGGCCCCCCTGTGTCGACGTCCTTAATACCGGCAGGAGATAACGTGCAAACCTGCTGTTTGGGCGGTTCATGGATAAATATAAAGAAAAAGAGCGCAATAAATGCCGGGATGGTACCGAAGATAACCAGCCAGCGGTAAGTGTCAGCCTGCAGTGCCAGTATATTACCCTGCAGCAGGAATATGACCACGGCGGCGATGACCAGCCCGAGGGCGGCGCCCGAAGTATCCATGGTGCGGTGGAAGCCGAAGGCCTTACCCCTTTCATCATCATCGCAGGAATCGGCCACCAGAGCATCCCGCGGCGCGCTGCGTATGCCTTTGCCAAACCTGTCGGCGAACCTGATGGCCATGACCGGTCCCCAGGTAGCGGCTATCAGCATAAAAGGCTTGGCTAAAGTGGAAAGCGCGTAACCGATGAACGATAAATTCTTGCGGTTGCCCAGTTTATCGCTGAACCACCCGCTGGCGATTTTCAGCAGTGAGGCGGTGCTTTCAGCCACCCCCTCGATAAGACCGATGATCATGGTGCCGGTCTGCAGCACATTAGCCAGGAAGAGCGGCAGCAGGGTGAAGATCAATTCGCTGCTGATATCTGTGAGGAAGCTCACGGCGCCCAGCCAGAAGATATTGGGATTCAGTCCGAATATCGGTTTTCTGTCGCCTTCACGCATAATCTGTTATCTCCCTGCCACAGGCATAGCCGGGGTTGATTTTGAAGGCAGTTTCTGTCAGATCTTTGATGCAGGCAATTTCCCGCGTTGCCGGCTTAAAATGCCATCGAGGTCATGTCTCAGGTCGTCCAGGTCATACTGCGCAGGTATTTTTTTCTGACGCAGGCAAGCCATCATTTCCCATATTGTCACACCGGCTTCCTCCGCAGCCTTTGCCAGTGTCATTCTGCATTTTCCATATTCTTGCGAATAATAGTCCAGTTTCCAGTCCCTTAAGGCACTGTAAAGGAGTTTCCTTAAAGCGGTCGAGCGGTCTGTCTGTTCAACCTTTTCCATCTTTTCCAGGTCAGCTATCAGTGACTCCGGTAATCTCGTACCAACCATCTGTTCCTTTCTTGTCATTCTTTCACCTCTTCTGCTATGCGCAGCAGTTCGCTGGTCACCTCCGCTGACAACCAGGTTACTCTTGCAAGTTCACGTAGTGCAACTGCAAATTCCTGCCTGTTCACTAAACCCGCCATGCAAGCTTCTAATAAAACGGCGCCCGTACCCCAATATTTCACATTCACTGTGGCAGCTAACTCACGAGCATGCTTATCATCCATAATTACAGGCAGCTTGCGACTCATCGCCAATGATAGCGACTCCGCCTCTCCCCTGCCAATCCCACCACTTGCCAAAAAGCGTTTTACATTCACCATCTGATTGCCTTTTAGCCGAACTACCTGTATCCACCTGTCGCCGAGGGCTTTTTCGATGGTCGCAACACCTGCCTTGCGTAGCCTTTTACCTTCAATTATTACCTCTTCATAAACCGCCTGGGGAATTAGAATCCGGTTGTACAACCCTTTTAGCAATCCCAGTGTGTCGATCTTAACCAGGCTTACCAACACTGAAGAGTCCGCTATTACTGCCAATTACTTCGCTCTTGCTATCCAAATTCATTAACTTCTTATGTTAACATTATTTTCATTTGTTTTCAATCTGAATGTCCATTTACGATAAAATGACCGGACTCGGATAATTTACCTGTTGGAAATTACATTATCCGCCGAGGATCACCAGAATCATTATAGCCGGGCTTGATTTTGAAGCCGACTTCTGATAGATTATTCAACTGATTTGACCACTTCTTGTTGTTTTGCATGTTTATCCAACTGGAATACCTGTCCCTTGAATCTTAGCCTGACATTTTCGGAGGTTAGCACATCATGGCAAAATTAAATCTCACCATCGATGGGAAATCCGTAACCGCTGACAGTGAAAGCACCGTGCTGGAAGCGGCCAACAAGGCCGGGATCTATATACCGCAGCTGTGCGCACACCCCGACCTCAAACCGTCCGGCGAATGCGGCCTTTGCGCAGTGGAGATAGAGGGGTCGGGCGAACTGGTACAGGCCTGCAGCACAAAGGTCACTGACAATATGACCGTCCGCACGGACACCCAGATCGCGCGCAAGAAGCAGAAGCAAGTACTGGAGAAGATATTGGGACAGCATCCCAACGCCTGCCTTACCTGCTGGCGCCGCGAACGCTGCAAGCCTTTTGACACCTGCCTGCGCAATGTCGAGGTGACCGAGAGATGTGTCACCTGTCCTGAGAACGGGCACTGCGAGCTGCAGCAGGTAGTGGACTTCCTGGATATCGGCAATGAGAACATAGCCTATGAATACAGGAACCTGCCTGTACAGAGGGACAACCCGTATTTCGATCTCGATTACAACCTGTGCATCGCCTGCGGCCGGTGTATAAGGGCCTGCCGGGACCTGAGGGGCATCAAGGCTCTCGACTTCAAGGAGATAAACGGCTACAAGGTGGCAGGGCCGGTAAAAGCAACTTACAAAGAGTCCGGCTGTAAATACTGCTTCACCTGCGTGGAGGTCTGCCCGGTGGGCGCGCTGGTGGACAAGCTGGCCAGATACCGGGCCATCGCGGAATGGGAAGGTTATGTCGTTCCCTGCAGCTACGCCTGCCCGGCGCATATAGATATCCCCAGGTATATAAATTACATAGCCCGCGGCAAGTATCCCGAGGCCCTGGCAGTAGTTAGGGAGAAAGTGCCTTTCCCGGGTGCGCTGGGGCGCGTGTGCATTCATCCCTGTGAGCAGGCCTGCCGCCGCGGGAAGTTGAATGACTCCATATGCATCAAGTTCCTCAAACGCTACGCGTCCGACCACGACAATGAACTTTGGAAGAAAAATAACAAAGTATTACCACCCACCGGCCGGAAAGTGGCCGTAATAGGCTCCGGGCCCGCCGGACTGACCGCCGCCTTTTACCTGGCCAAACTCGGCCATGGCGTCACCGTGTTCGAAGCGCTCCCCCAGACGGGCGGTATGATGCGCGTCGGCATACCCGCCTACAGGCTGCCGCGCGAGATCCTGGATGCAGAGATAGATGAGATTCGAAAAGTGGGCGTCGATATCAAGGTTAACCAGAGGATAGAGTCCATAGACGACCTGCTGCAAAAGGGCTTCGACGCCGTCTTCATCGGCATTGGCGATCACAAGGGATCCAAAATGGGGGCGGAAGGCGAGGACCTACCCGGTGTGCTGGACGGTGTGGATTTCCTGCGCACCGTGGCGCTGGGGCAGGAGTTCAAAATCGGCAAGAAAGTGGCCATTATCGGCGGCGGCAACTCAGCCATCGACTGCGCCCGCGTGGCACTGCGAGTGGGCTCCAGCGACGTCACGATCGTGTATCGCCGCACCAGGACCGAGATGCCGGCTGCGCCCGAGGAGGTGGATGCCGCCATCCACGAGGGTATCAAGATTATCTTCCTGGCAGCCCCCAATAAAATTACACAAAAGGACGGCAGGCTGGCCATGGAGTGCATCAAGATGCGCCTGGGCGATCCTGACGCCAGCGGCCGCAGAAGCCCGGTCCGTATACCCGGTAGCGAATACATCGAGGAGTACGACAACGTCATAGCCGGTATCGGGCAGGCCTCCGATATACCTGCAAAATTCGACGTGGCTGTTAACCGCGGCAATATCAAGGCCAACGACAAAACGCTTGAGACCAGCCGCAAGGGCGTATTCGCCGGCGGCGATATCATGACCGGCCCTGCCTCAGTGATCGGCGCCATAGCCCAGGGCAGGATGGCTGCGTCATCCATAGACAAGTACCTGGGAGGAAAGGGCCAGATCGAAGAGGTACTGGCGCCTGTAGAGGAAATGGAACCCTGGTTCGGTGAAGAAGAGGGCTTTTCCGATAAAAAGCACCCTGCCATGCCGGAGCTTGAGAAGGCCAAATGCCTGGGAAGCTTCAACGAGGTTGAACTGGGATACGGCGAGCAGGCGGCTGTGGACGAGGCTAAGAGATGCTACAAGTGCCATTACAGGCTGAAGCTATCACATCCGCTGGCGCCGCCTGTCAAGGTTAAATCTGCCTGAGGGGAGGTGTATATGTTCAAAATTATAGCCGCTGAGAAGCTGACGCCGGTGATCGACCTTTTCAGGATCGAGGCCCCGGCCATAGCAAAAAAGGCACGGGCAGGCCAATTCGTGATAGTGCGTGTTGACGAGGCAGGTGAACGCATACCGCTTACACTGGCCGATTGGGACGCCGCCGAGGGCACGGTCACCATTGTGTCCATGGAGGTGGGAACCTCCACCAGGAAACTGGGCCTGCTCAAAGCGGGCGACAGCGTGCAGAACCTGGTTGGCCCACTGGGCCTGCCTTCCGACATAGAGAAATTCGGCATAGTCATCTGCGTAGGCGGCGGCGTTGGCATCGCCCCTATTTACCCAATTGCAAGGTCGTTAAAACAGGCTGGCAATAGGATCATCTCCATCATAGGGGCCCGCAACAAGGACCTGCTTTTTTGGGAAGACCGCATGAAGACCGTCAGTGATGAACTGATTGTTACAACGGATGACGGGTCATACGGACGTAAGGGCCTGGTCACCGAACCACTGAAAGAAAAGCTTGAGCAGGGCAAGATCGACCGTGTCATCGCCATCGGGCCGGCCGTAATGATGAAGTTCTGTTCGCTCACAACAAAGCCCTACAACGT
>JAPLHM010000141.1 GCA_026389635.1 Chloroflexota bacterium
AGCCTCATAAGCAACATTGTTGGGATTGTAGAGGATGGTTGCCATGTAGGCGAGGTTAGCAACCATTAGCGTATCGCTGTTCATGTGGCCCAGGTACCTGGCTGAGAACCAGGGCATGGAATCCTCCTTGAGGCGCGCGGAAAGCTCAAGGAGAACCTCAGACGTGCGGTCAAGGGTGGCCAGGAATTTCCCGCTGCGCATATCCCGCGCTGAGGCGACATCAGGATCTTCCGGGTGGAAATCCCTTCTCCAGTGCATGTGCTCGTCCATGAGGAACGTCAGCATGTTCTTGAAATAGTCCCGGTTTTCCGACCGGGGGCCCAGGAACAATGCCTTTACTTCAACGTTCTCTTCGTTCTTTTTGCTGCCAGCGCTTTTCCGGGTATTTTTCTTTCGTTCCGCCATGACTGCATCAACTCCTTTTCAATTATTCAACGCTCTCTTCGGCTGACTTGCTGATCTTCCATCCCGGTTTCCTGAATGCATAGATGATGAGGGGGATAACAGCTACGAGGATGGTGCCGACTACCATGAACAGCACAAAACTGCTGCTCTCCTCGATTTGGGACGGGGGGAGCATGGCGAGAAAGAAGAGGAAGGCCATCATAACAAAGCCGAATCCGGATACTATCCACATGCCGGCTTTCCCGCCGGGAATCGTGAACGCCCGTTTAACTCCGGGCTTGCTGTACCGGAGTTTGATCGCTGCTGCGTACATGAGGAAATACATGACGATATAGACGGTTGTTGTGAGTGCAAAGAGCATCCAGAACGAACTGTTTACGCCACCGGGCAGGAGAACGTAAACCGCACCCCAGAACGTGATGAGGATGGCCTGGAGGATCAGCATGTTTGTCGGGATACCGTTCTTGTTCACCTTCTGCAGGATCGGGGGAAGCGTGCCCTCCGCGGCAGTGGAAAAAAGACCCCTGACCGGGCCAAGAATCCATGTCGAGACCTGACCGATTGCACCGATAGCTATCAGGATGGCGAATATAAACGTGAGCCAGGGCAGGGAGATGCTTGTGAAGATGACGCTGAACGACTGCATGATCCCGGCCAGCAGGTTGAGGTTGTTGACCGGGACGAGCATTGCAACGATGAGAGCTCCGATGATGCTCACAACCGCCATAAGGATCCCGACAACAAGAATGCCCATGGGGTAATTCTTTTGAACATCCTTGATCTCCTTTGCATGTGTTGCAGTCATCTCGATGCCGATGAAGACAAAGACGAACGTTACGAGCAGGACAAGATTCGAGAGCGAGGACAGGTTGGGGATAAAGTCAGAAAAGGCGGGATGCCGGGTCAGCTGAACCGGATTTCCGGCAAGGATATACCACAAGCCCCCGACGATCAGGACGGCGGCCGGGAGGAACGTCCCGAGGACCACCGACCAGGAACTGACCCGGGCATACGACTTGAGGCCGCGGAAGTTGAGGAACGTGAGCCCCCACCAGATGACCACTATCACGATGAACTCGTATATCTTATTGTTCGCAAGGGCCGGGTTGAAAAGGAAAGAGAATGTCGCTGCTATGAACGTGAGGATGCTGATGAACCCGATGGTCATCTGGAACCACTGGAGCCATACGGCCGTGAAGCCCCATCGTTCGCCGAACGCTTCCTTGACCCAGACATAGACACCGCCTTCCTGCGGCCACCCTGTTGCAAGCTCGGCGGAAACAAGGGATGCTGGGATCAGGTACATGACGATTGCAAGAATGCAGAAAACGATTGACTGCCATCCGACTTCTCCCTGCGTTGGGAATGTGCGTATACTCATCAGCGCCGCTGCCGTGATGAGGATAAACGCAACAAGGGTCAGTTTGAAACCATTACCCGTATTGTCAGCCATCCGATCACCCTCCTTTATTAGGTACTTCAAACCACAAGGCATGTGCTGAGCCAGGGAAACGCCTATTACTGAGTCAACGGGAAGTATATTGCACCACCCCATGCTTGTCAATCGTAAGGGCGAGTTATTGTACGGCATCATTTTTTGATTTTAAGCTTTGCCCACTTAATTTATTCTATGATTGTCCTTAAAGGATAATTGCGATCAACAGCCCCGATATTGATATATTCTGACCTATCCTCAATATATATTACTACTGTCTTATCTCAGCTAAGCCATGTCAAAGTATTGACAACTGTCCCGTTTAGCAATAATCTAAGCAATGCAATTGCGGCGCCGGTCCATGCGGCGCCGGCTATCTGTAAAATTCGTTACAAAGGAGATGCTATGTGGCGTAAAGGATGGCGCGAACAGGCCCTGTCGCAGGTCGACCAGCCGTGGGACCTGGTCATCATCGGGGGTGGCATTACAGGGGCCGGGGTGCTCTACCAGGCCGCATCGGCGGGGCTCAAGGCACTGCTGGTGGAGGGCGGCGATTTCTCATCGGGCACCTCCAGCCGATCCTCAAAGCTGATTCACGGCGGTCTGCGCTATATCCTCAACAAACAATACAAGGTCACACAGGAGTCGGTGCGGGAACGGGAGTGGCTTCTCAGGGAAGCACGCAACCTGGTGACCAAGCTGGGCTTCATATTCGCCAACTTCGAGCGCTACCACATCCAGACCAAGCAGATAGGCAAGATGATCGCCGTCTATGACCTGCTGGCCCCCAAGTGGGACCACCGCGCATACAGCAGGGAGAAGATACTCAGGGAATACCCCATTCTGAAATCGGAGGGCCTGCTGGGCGGCTACCTGTACTACGATGCGGCCATGGACGACAGCCGTATCGTTTTGCGCGTGCTGAAGGAGGCTGTCAGGGCCGGCGGCACCGCCGTGAACTACCTGAAAGTGGAAAAGCTGCTGCTGGACGGCAGCGGCCAGGTCCGCGGCGCTGCTCTCAAAGATACGTCATCGCCGGACGGCGGGACCTATGAACTGAACGCGAAGGTGGTTGTCAACGCCTCCGGGCCATGGGCCGACCAATTGCGCGGGCTGGTAGGCCAGCCCGCCCGGCTGCGCAGGCTGCGCGGCAGCCACCTCATCTTCCCGCGCGAGAAGCTGCCAATGAAGGACGCCCTCACGCTGCTGCATCCTAAAGACGGCCGCGCCATGTTCGTTATCCCCTGGGAGGGTACCACCATTGTTGGCACTACCGACATCGACCATGACCCGGCGCTGGACATAAACCACAGTGAACCCTTCGCCAGCCAGGACGAGATAAGCTACATGATGGACGCCTCGGCCTTCCTCTTCCCCGGCCTGGGCCTTACCCGCGGCGATGTGATCTCATCATTCTCCGGCCTGCGCCCCATCATCAAGGGCGGCGCCGATACACCCGGTAAAGAGTCGCGGGCGCATGCCATCTGGGAAGAGAACGGCCTCATCACTATCACGGGTGGGAAGTACACCACCTTCCGTATTATGGCACGCCAAACACTGGCAGCGGTGCTCAAAAAACTGGGCAGGCTGCCTGTGGTTAAATACAGGCGCGTCTTCCCCAGGTTGCCCGCATTAAGTGCGCCCAATATCGAACCTGCCACCCTGGCTTACCTGCTGGGACGGTACGGCAGGGAGACGGCTGAGCTGATAAAGACGGCAGGCGCCGGGGAGCTTGAGCGCATCAATAGTCTGCCTAACGTTTGGGCAGAGCTGCGCTGGGCGGCGCGTGTTGAGGGTGTTGTGCACCTTGCCGACCTGCTGCTGCGACGGGTCAGGATAGGCATGCTGCTGCCCGGCGGCGCCGAAGACCAGCTCGCGCGCGTGCGCAAATCGGTGCAGGCCGAGCTCGGCTGGAGCGACGAGAAGTGGCAGCAGGAGTCAGTTGCCTATATGGATACCTGGCGCAGATATTACAGCCCCAGCCCCGGCTGAAAACCGTTCACCGGCGCACGGGATCGTGAAATCCTGAATATACCCGCTTAGAGGAGGACGCCATGGCACACAAGCACCAGTATTACCCGCGGTGGTGCGAAGAGGAAGCCCCGGCCCGCTCGTTGCGCAGCCTTATCAAGTACGGCGACCCGCGGGGTTTCAAGCACCCCAACCCCGGCATGTTCCACCTGATCAAGGAAACCTTTGGCATGGCGGACGATGATTTCAAGAAACCCAGCCTGTGCATGGAGGAGTTCAATATCGACGTCCCTCCCAAGCTGCCCGCCGCTCAGTTGGAGGCCTTCAAGAATATTGTCGGCGCCGATAATTTCTACACTGACACATACAACCGGACGCGCACGTCCTACGGGGCGGCAATTATCGATGTGCTGCGCCTGCGCAACCGTATAGTTGAGAACCTGCCGGACGCCGTGCTCTGCCCGCGCGACCTCGGTGACGTCCAGGCCGTGGTCAGGTACTGCGATGAAAACCGCATAGCGCTGTACGTAGTCGGGGGAAACTCCAGCGTAACGCGCGGCAAGGAGGCCGTCAGGGGCGGCGTCTGCCTCGATATGAGTGTCCACATGAACAGGGTCATCTCTATCAACGAGAACAACCAGACCGTGACGGTGGAGCCCGGCATCATGGGCCCCGACCTGGAGAGGATATTGAACGATGCCCCCGTGACGCTTAAAGCTAAGAGACGTTATACCGTGGGGCATTTCCCACAGTCCTTCGAGCACTCCAGCGTGGGGGGCTGGGTGGTTACCCGCGGCGCCGGCCAGAACTCCACCTATTACGGCAAGATCGAGGACATGGTCATATCACAGGAGTACGTCACCCCCATCGGAGATTTCAAGACACTGGACTTCCCGCGGTCGGCCACCGGCCCGGATTTCGATCAGATCATGATCGGCAGCGAGGGGACCTTCGGAGTGCTGGTGAGCTGCACATTGCGGCTGTGCCGCTACATGCCCCAGAATCGGCGCAGGTTCTCGTACCTGTTCAAGACCTGGGAGGGCGCACTCGATGCCTGCCGCGAGGTCATGCAGGGCGAGTTCGGCTTCCCCTCGGTCTTCCGGCTATCCGATCCCGAGGAGACCGACGTGGCACTGCGCATGTACCATGTCCACGGCACACCAGTCGATTCTGTACTGAAGGCGCTGGGCTACAAGCCCATGCAGCGCTGCATGTTTATCGGCATGGCCGAGGGAGAAGGGGATTTCGCACGCCTGGTGGCTAAAAAGGTGCACAGGATATTCAAGAAATACGGCGCCTTCAGCCTCAGCGCCGCAAAGGTCACGCAGTCATGGGAGAAGAGCCGCTTCACCGATCCCTTCATGCGTGAGGACCTGATGGATTATGGTGTGCTGATCGATACCCTGGAGTGCGCCGTTACCTGGGACAAGCTGGCGCAGGTACATGCGGACGTGAGGGCTTTCATCAAGTCCCGTCCCAGGACGATATGCATGACACACCTTTCGCATGCTTACCCGCAGGGCTGCAACCTGTATTTCATATTCGTGGCCAAGATGAAGGAGATCAACGAGTACCTTGATCTTCAATACGGCGTGCTGGACGCTATTCAGAAGGCCGGCGCCAGCATGAGCCACCACCACGGCGTGGGCAAGCAGACATCGCCGTGGCTGGAGGGCCAGATCGGCAAGGCTCAGGTCGACGTGATACGCGCGCTGCGCGACCATTTCGACCCGCACCATATTATGAACCCCGGCGGGACGCTGGGGTTGGACATGTCCGAGGAGCAGATGACCAGGCGCTGGGGCTTCAGGAAGTGAAATTTAAGGAGGTTTGCCATGGCTGAGAACTTGCTGTCCATCGACGTGGGGACGCAGAGCGTCCGTGTATTGCTGTTCGACCCCAGGGGGAAACTGATCGCCAAGCACAGGGTGCCTTACGAGCCTTACTACTCGGATGCGCCCGGGTTGGCCGAGCAGAGGCCGCAGCTTTTCTGGGAGTCCATATGCCGGGCCTGCCAGGGCCTGTGGCAGAACCCGGAGGTAAAAAAAGACAGTATAGTGGCCGTGGCGCTTACCACGCAGCGCGCCACCATGATAAACGTTGATGAGAAGGGTGAGCCTCTCAGGCCCGCCATCATCTGGCTGGACCAGCGCCGTACCGAGGGTCAGCCGCCGCTGAGTGGGGTCTGGGGTGCGCTGTTCGCCGTGGCCGGGGCCAGCGAGACCGTAGCCTACCTGCAGGCAGAGGCGGAGGCCAACTGGATCCGCAAGCACCAGCCCGAAATCTGGAAGAAGACCCATAAGTACCTGATTATCTCCGGTTACCTTACCCACCTGCTGACGGGAAGGTTCGTCGACTCGGTGGGCTGCCAGGTGGGCTATATACCATTCGATTATAAAAGCCAGAACTGGGAGGCCAGGAAGGGCTGGAAATGGCAGGCCATTCCAATGGACCCTAAAGTCCTTCCCGACCTTATAGCGCAGGGGAAGGTGCTGGGCGAGATATCGGCGAAGGCGTCCGAAGCTACAGGCATACCGGCCCGCCTGCCACTGATCGCGGCAGCCGCCGACAAGGCCTGCGAGGTATTGGGCTCAGGCGCGCTGGAGCCTAACGTAGCCTGCCTCAGCTACGGCACCACCGCCACCATCAATACCACGCACGCCAAATACATCGAGGTCATACCCCTCATACCCCCCTACCCGGCGGCTGTGCCCATGCTCTACAACTTCGAGATACAGATTTTCCGCGGCTACTGGATGGTGAGCTGGTTCAAGCAGGAGTTCGGCCTGCGCGAGCAGCGCATATCGGATGAGAAAGGCGTGGAGCCGGAGGTG
>JAPLHM010000072.1 GCA_026389635.1 Chloroflexota bacterium
GCCCTACATGGGCAGCAAGGCGCCCAATTTCACCCTGAAAAACCTCAAGGGGGAGGACGTCTCGCTCAGCCAACTGCGTGGCAAAAAGGTCTTGCTCAATTTCTGGGCCAGCTGGTGCACGCCCTGCAAGATCGAGTTGCCTCACTTCCAGGCATTATGGGATAAATACGGCGCCGGCGGCGATTTTGTGATTTTGACCGTGGCCGGCAGCCAGTCGGATGAGTCTGAAATCAAGTCCTTCATCGCCAACGGCAATTACACTTTTCCTGTTTGCCTCGACCCCGGCGAGGAGGCCTTCAACAAATACGAGCTTACCAGCATACCCAAGACCTACTTTATAGATAAGGAAGGCGTCATCCGCAGGATCCAGCAGGGCATGTTCACCGGCCCCGGCGAGATCGAGTTCATGCTCAATTCATACTGATCCCCTTCTTGAACGGGCTGTCCAAAGGTGTTTACGCCCGGCAACCAGCTTCATATCAGTGCCGCTCACGCTGTGATAAACTTGACACAGTCGATATTCTGTCTTACCGTTAATATAATATTGAATGCAGCTTAATATGGATAACAGTTAATGCCCAGCACGGTAATCTGCCAGAGGTCGACGCATCCATATGCCCCCACTGCGGCAAGAAAGATGGATCGTACCGGCACGGGAAGTACTCTGCCGTCGGCACTACAGCTTCGGCGGTAGCCCCCGGCGCCATGCCGGCCAGCAGGTATGTCTGCCCGAGCTGCGGCAACAGGATAGACCCTTCGCTGGGCAAGTGTCCTTATTGCGGGCAGCTGGGAAACCGCTTCACCATGATTCCCACCCAGGGCCACGGCGTGATGAAGCCCGGCCAGGGCGACCTCCCTCACACTTTCGCAGCCCCTCCCCCCACTGAACAGGGTCCCACTGCCCAGAAGGTATGCTTCAAGTGCGGCAGAGTTATACCGCCCGGATCCAGCCAGTGCCCTGTGCACGGCAAATTCGGAGGCGGCAACACGATGAGAAATATTGCTCCTGCCGTCAAAGACAAGACCTTTGAAGGCGAAGTGTACAGGAGAATGGAGGAGAGCAGGTCCGGGCCTGCAGTCCCGGCGCGTTCCAGCGTCAGGCAAACGGCGCCCGAGGAAATATATCCCCAGATGGCATCGGCGCCCGCTATGCCGGATACAGGCGCCGCGGCTGCCGGGCAGCGTAGCTGCCCGAGCTGCGGCTACGCCGTGCCCGACCGCAGCAAGGTCTGTCCCACCTGCGGCAACAACCGCCTTCCTCCTGAGGCGCGCAAGCCCTTCGTCAAGGCCGAGGACCGTTACAAGGCCACGGAGGCCGCACATCAGCAGGCGTATGCTGCCTACCCGCCACAGGCCAACCAGTATTACGGGCAGCCGGCGGCACAACCGTCACGGGACCAGTATTACGGGCAGCCGGCAGCACAACCATACGAAATGGCCTACCCGGCCCCGGCGCCCGGGTTTGCGCAGGAGGTTTACCCGGAGAGAAAGAGGGGTAAAGATAAGAAGCCCCGTGAGCGCGAAGAGAGGATGGCAAAGCCGGGGCAGAGGTCCTCCCCGCTCCCCATACTGCTGGCGCTTATTGCAATAGTAGGAGTCATCGCCATCGGAATAATCTTCCTGATGGACCAGCTCAGGACACCTGCGCCGGCTGTTATGCCCCCAACAACACCCCCCGCTACTAGCGCAGCCAAGGCTCCAGTCATATCAGAGATCCAGTTCAAGGATATCACCAGGGACAGCGCCACCGTGACCTGGAAAACCGACAAGAAATCGAACAGTATCGTGATGTATTGTATTGATGAGGAAGGTGGACAATGCCAGTGGGCACCCACAGACGAGAACCTTGTGACCGAGCATAGTGTCAAACTATCAAACCTTAAGGCAGGTAAATCCTACCACATAACTGTCAAGTCAAAGCTGGATAACAGCGATGACATTAATACCCCTGAAGACACTAAAGAAGCCAATGAAATCCTTAGTCTCCTTGGAGTCCCCGATGTGACGCCACCGAAAATCTCAGCCATAAATGTAACAAATATTACAGGCTCATCAGCCACCATTAAATGGAACACGGATGAGCCTTCTGCAAGTCAGGTAGCTTACGGAACCTCCCCTACGTATGGCACTCTGCAACCGGAGCAGACTGATACATTGCTTACAATCAATCACGAGGTAATGTTGCAGGGATTACCACCCAACTCTCATTTTAACTATAAGGTTATTTCCAGGGATGCAGCTGGCAACGAGTCCTCTTCACCGAATGCCACATTTGATACATCAGTGTCCACGGGAACGGCCATTGGTAATTTAGCACCTGATTTTACACTGAAAAATGCCGCTGACGGGAATGATTTATCTCTCAGCTCGCTACGTGGGAAAAAGGTAATGGTTAATTTCTGGCATACCGGATGCGGCTATTGCAAGGCTGAAATGCCTCACTTTCAGACTATCCAGCAAAATAACCCCGAAATCGCCGTCCTGGCAATCGATACTGACGCCACAAACTTCGGCCCAGACAACCCAGTTCATGTGGGTGACTACATCAATCAAAACGGCTTCACATTTACCGTACTTTTGGATCCAGGCGATGTTGGCCGCACATATGGAGCTACCGGTGGAATACCAATTACTTATTTTCTTGATGCACAGGGTATGATCCGTAAATTTAAAGATGGAAGCTTTTCCAGCGCCAACGATATACAGAGCATGCTCAACTATTAGCTACTGCTGCCCCGGCAGATCCCAAGTTCACGCCTCGTAGGAGCAATTCGAACAGAAAAAAAGACCTGCGGCCGTGATTTGCTACTCCGCGGGCTATTAAATATACTAATACGTCCCATGGAGGGGTGACCGAGCGGCCGATGGTGACGGTCTTGAAAACCGTTTTAGCTTTGTGCTAACGCGGGTTCGAATCCCGCCCCCTCCGCCGCCCTTTGCACCGGGTTCCGGGGTCCAGCCTTTTCCCTAACTGATCTCTATATCTACTTTGGTCAGCTTCTCAACGTCAACACCCTTGAGCATGAAGCCAAGCAGCAGGAACAGCAGGCCGAAGATCACCAGGTAAATGGCGATGATGATGACCAGCAGCACCGTGCCCGCCACGATGTTGGCAAAAATAAGCCCGCCCAGTATTACGGAGATGATGCCGCCGATAAGTATCATCCATGCGCCGGGCACATATTTCCACTCGGCGATGGAGAATACCAGTTCGAGAATGCCGGTTAAGAGGGCCCAGATGGCTATTAAGTAAATGAGGAATATCCCTGCAAAGAGGGGGGAGGCAAGTATGGCCGCGCCCACCAGTATGCCTATGACGCCTTCAGCTATCAGCCAGGCGCGGCTACCGCGTGGCGGCTTGTTGATGATGCCCACCACCAGAGCGATAATGCCGTCCACCAGCGCATAGATGCCGATGAACAGCACCAGCAATGCGGCGGCCACCATGGGGTTTATGACCAGCATGATAATGCCCAGGACGAGGGCTATCAGCCCGCGTAGCGAGACCAGCCACCATTTCTTGACCATTGTCTCCAACATTTCAACCTCCTTTAAGTCAAGTTCGCGCGTATTATATACCCAAACCCACGTCATTGCGAGCGAAGCGAAGCAATCTGTGCGCGGAGAATAGATTGCTTCGTCGCTGCGCTCCTCGCAATGACATTTTCTAAATTGCCAGCCTACCCCGCGGCATCTATAATTGTGTATCCGCCGGCGGGCAGCATGGACAACAAATACTTCAAGATAGCAGTGATACTGGTTTTGGCCAGCTTCGTCCTCGTGTCACTGGTTTTCGCGGTGATACTGCTGGTATTGAGGAGCCCATCATTACCGGGCAAGTGAAAAGCCTCAGCCGTTCCTGAGGAATTCCCCGTATTTGACCATGGAGTTCAGCACCATGGCGGCCTCGTCGGGCATGCTGTAACAGACCATGTTCCGTTTCGCGATGGAGCGTATGATGTCCGTGTCGATCGCGCGCTCCCCTCGCAGCGTCGGCAGTTCGGCCGCCACGATGACAGGCTTGCCGTATTTCTGGGATATGGCACTCATTTCGCCGAAGGACTTGCAGTATGACTCGATGATAAACTCAAAAAACTTATTCTTCTCTTCCTCGTTAGTAGGCAAAACCATTCTCGCAAAGTGGGGGAAAGGTACGCCCAGAGCCAGAACGGCGTCCGTAGCATCGGATTTTGCCAGGATATCCACCACCCTGGTGATGTTGTCGGCCGACCCGGCCACCGTGTCCACCGGGTTGTTGCGGCTCCACCAGACGGGCAGGAAGGAGTCCAGCTCACTGACCACATCCGCAGGCAGCTTGATCACGTCTAATCCCAGCCTAGCGCAGGCATCGGCGGCCAGCACACCCCATCCGCCGCCCAGCGTTGCTATGCCCACCCTGCGGCCTTTGGGAATAGGATGGCAGAGAAAGCCATATGCCAGGTTCATCAATTCCTGAAGGTTATTGGCCCTCACAATGCCGGCCTGCCGGCTGACGCCGTTGAACACCTCCGCGGAGCCGGAGAGGGCGGCGGTATGCGACCTGGCAGCCGAGGCGCCGGCCTCGGTCTCCCCTACTTTGATCATAACGATGGGTTTTTTGAAGCTGGTATTCTTAGCCACCTCGAAGAACCTGCGCCCGTCCTTCAAACCTTCGATATAGCTGAGAATGACTTTGGTCTTGTCGTCGCCCGCTAAGTACTCCAGGAAATCCTCGGCATGCAGGTCCGCCTCGTTGCCGATGCTGATCATGCGGCTGCATCCGAAATCCAGGGCCATGGCCCTGCGCGCGATGGTCAGTCCCACGTTGCCGCTCTGGGAGACTACCGCAAGCTGTCCGTCGGGCGGGAAGATGGGGGGCATCTGCGCGTAGAGTTTGGCCGACGGGCTGAGTATGCCGAAGCAGTTGGGGCCGATCAGCCGCAGGCCGCCCTGCCTGGCCAACCGCACAATCTCCTCCTGCACCTCCGCCCCGCTCTGGTTAACCTCGGCAAAACCCGCGGTTACCACGACAGCGGTCTTTATGCCCTTGCTGACACATTGTTTTATAGTTTCAACCATCCCGGCGGGTGGGACCACGATGATGGCAAGGTCCGGCGCCTCCGGTATCTCCTCGATGCTGCTGTAAACCTTCAGGCCCAGCACCTCGCCTCCTTTGGGATTGACCGGGTAAATCTTACCCTGGAAGCCGCCGGTCACGATATTGGCGAGGATGCGGAAGCCCCATTTCGTGGTGTCGGTGGACGCGCCCAGGAAAGCAAGCGAACGCGGCGCGAAAAACCTGTTGAATTCAGTCTTCAATAGTCAGTCCTTTGAGAAAAATAGCGGTGACGGGTGGCTGTCACTTAAAACAGCAGGTATTGTAACACCGCAAGTACGGTTGAAACAAGGCCGGCTACTTTTAAAGGCACATTGCCGGGAAGTGTAAACTGATATAATAGGCCCGGGCACACAAGGGGAAGGAGAATTCGCATGGAGATATGGAGAAAGCTGCTCAACCGCATGATGCGCGCCTCAAGGCTGGATTCCGGCTTCTATGAGGAGATGGAGACCGAGGAGGATGCCCTGGCCCACGCCATCATGGTGGCTATCTTAACCAGCGCTGCCACGGGCATTGGTTTGGGTTTAGCCGCCCTCATAGGCGGTGCGGGTGCTATCTGGTTGCTCTGGGGCCTGCTGAGCGGGTTCCTGGCTTCCATGGTTGGATGGTATGCCTGGGTACTGATCACCTTCTTCTGCGGCACAACCTTTCTGCGGGGACCGGAGAAGGCCAGCATGGCCGAGCTGACCCGCACGCTGGGCCTGGCCAACTCGCCGGGAGTGCTGCGCATACTGGCTTTTATACCCATGGTTGGATGGCTGGTGCTGCTGCTGTCCGGCATCTGGACCCTGGCCAACGGGGTAATCGCCGTCAAACAGACCCTTGACTTCGACACGGGCAGGGCTGCAGCCACATGTATCTTCGGCTGGATTGTGTATATGGCGGTGCTCTTCCTCGTTTACATCTGGCTGCCCTCGCCCTACAAGATGCTGCACTTTTAACCCGGCCCTTCCAGCTTGCCGAAATTCATTTGCCAGACCAGGCCGGCACGGAATGACTCCTTAATAACTCGGAATAAGGAAAAGCCTTGCTGAAAACACTCATTATAAAGTACAAAAAAGGCATGCTCTCACCCGTTACTGTCGTTGTGCCCACCACCTACGCCGGGCTCTCGCTGAGGCGGCAGATGGCAAAGGAAAAGGGACTGATCAACGTGCGCTTCATGGTGCTGCCGCGGCTGGCGGAGTACATAGGTGCGCCGGCCCTGGCAGCAGTTAAAAAATCGCCACTGACGCCGCTCATCAGCTTAGCCGCCATACGCAGCATAGCCGCGGGGATGGCCGGCAAAGGTCCACTGGGCGGTGTAGCCACCCACCCGCAGTTCCACCTCTACCTGCGGAATACCTTCAACGACCTC
>JAPLHM010000048.1 GCA_026389635.1 Chloroflexota bacterium
TATGCTGTTGATCATCTTTCCATTGGTTATGTCAAGCTTATAGAGGGTACCCTTTTCACTCACAGCGTACACGTATTTATCGGTTAGGGCCGGGTTTGCCACCATCTGGCTGTCCCCCTCGAATTGCCAGACCTCCTTGCCGCTGACAGCGTCGATAGCATATATATTCTTATTCAGGCAGGCTGCATATATGGTACCGTCGCGCACCACCGGTGTGGCCCAGAACCAGTTGGCGGCCGGGAATTTCCATTTCTCCTGCCCGTTGGCCTTATCGACGGCGTACAAGAACCTGTCGAAGGTGCCGAAGTAAAGCAACTGGTCTTTCACGGCTAAGGACGATGCGACGGCGGAGGGGATCTTGATGCTCCATATCTCCCTGCCGGTCTCGGCCGCTATGGCGTAGACATTGCCTCCGTAGTTGCCGGCATAGATAACACCGTTATCCAGTACGGGCGCCGTCCATATCTTTTCCGAGGTCTGGAATTCCCATTTAAAATCCCCGGTCAGCACATCGAGGGCATAGATTTTCCCGTTGGCGCTGCCGAAATAAATGGTCTGCCCATCGGTGATAATATTTCCCACGATGGCGCCGACGGTCTCATAGCCATCACGGGGATAAATCCACCTGATCACGCCACGATTGGCATTAAGGGCGTAAATCTTGCCCGTATAAGTGCCCACGAAAATTAGGTCACCGACCACCAACGGGGTGTCGTAGATGCCTTTGCCGGCGGCCGCCGATGACGGGGCGCACATGGCGCCGCAGGCATTTCCCGGGGTAGCGGTTTTAATCATGTAGGACCATTCGCCCTCTGCCGGGAAGGTCTTGTTGTCGCTGCGCGCCTGCGGGCTGAGGGAGATCACAGCGCCCTCCATGGAACCGAAGCAGATCGCCTTGTTGTAGGAGGCAAAGCCGGACCAGCCCTGGGCCTGGGCGCCTGAACACCCCCCTCCCATACCGGGCATACAGCCCGAGACAAATACCAGCAGGAGCACCCCCAGGAGAATGGCGATTTTAGCTGTTCTTTTGACCTTTATCATAGACAATCCTATAACGCTTCATTTTCATTAAACAGGGATATTATGGAACAGGATCATAGCCGCGGGGTGTCCAGGGATTGCAGCGGCAAATCCTGAGAAAAGTCATCCAGCATCCTTTAAGCAGGCCGTATTTCTGGATCGCCTCGTACCCGAACTGGGAGCATGTCGGTGTGAAGCGGCAGGCCGGGGGTGTTACCTGCGAGATGGTGCCCTGGTACAGTTTAATCGATTTCAGAGCCACTGTTTTCAGCATCTTTTACCAGCAAATCCAAACGGTTGAGCAATTTTATTATCGACCTGTTAATCTCATGGTAATCCATGCCGGCCACAGGCCGCCGGGCGATCAACACGATATCCCACCCGGTCTTTATAACCAGCAGGCGTATATTTTCTTTGAGCAGCCTTTTGACACGGTTTCTGACAGTAGCTTTCCCGATATCCTTGGTTACAGAGAATCCCGTGCGCAAAGCATTTAGCTTATTGGGAAGAACTTTAATTACCAGCAGTTTATCCGCCGCAGCTTTGCCAGATTTATAGACTGCTAAATACTGTGCTCTCCTGGTTAAAGCCAATCTCTTGGCCATTTCAATGCTATACCTGGGTGAGCTTCCAGCGTCCCCTGGCGCGCCTGGCTTTCAATACGGCACGCCCGCCCCTGGTGGACATGCGGGCGCGGAACCCGTGCTTCCTGATTCTTCCTCTTTTTTTCGGTTGATAAGTCCTCTTGGGCAATTTAATTCTCCAGATTTGATTATGCTTTTCTATCGGCCCCGCTTATCTTGTAAACATGAGTGGGTGATGAGGGCAGCATGGCCAAGTAGCGGGACCTCTTGCTGGCCTGGGCCAGGCTGCGCTGGTGCTTGGCGCACACACCGGTGCGCCTCCTCGGCACTATCTTGCCGCGGTCAGAAACGAAACGCCCTAAGAGTGACACGTTCTTATAATCGATGGGCGTCTTGTCCGCGCAGAACATGCATACTTTGGGCTTGACAATAAACTTGCGCCCTCTTTCCCTTCTTGGTGCGGTATTGGTTTCCATCAGTCTAATAAAACTCCTTTTTCAACTATTAAGGATTTAGAAGGGGATATCCTCCGGCTCGATATCACCTTCAACCGTGCGGGCGTCCTCGGGTGGCAACTGTACCGCGCCCTGCTTGTCAAGGAAGAGCACCCTGTC
>JAPLHM010000344.1 GCA_026389635.1 Chloroflexota bacterium
TTCAATTAATCAAGGAGTCTCAGGCAAGCGAATTGGCCTCTCTGAATAAACTGCAGTCAACCCTCGGGGTCAGGTTCAATAGCCCGGCCTTGCTTGAACAGGCGCTTACCCATGCCTCCTATACCAACGAGAACCCGGCGGACAAGGCCGGCGACAACGAGCGCATGGAGTTTCTGGGCGATTCACTGCTCAACCTCTTTGTGGCCGAGCAGCTCTACCACGATTTTCCGGACCTGCCAGAGGGGAAGCTGACCGAGATGCGCGTCTCCCTCATCCGGCAGGACAAGCTGGCCGAAAAGGCGCTGCTGCTTGAGCTCGGCGATTACCTGCTGCTGGGAAGGGGAGAGGACACATCCGGAGGTAGGAGTAAACGTAATAACCTGGCAGATGCATACGAGGCCCTCACGGCGGCTATTTATCTCGACCAGGGCTTCGAAACGGCAAGGTCTTTCGTACTGTCCGGCTTCGCAACAGACATCCAGGCCATCAAGGGAGGAAAGCACAGCCCCAACTTCAAGGCAATGCTGCAGGAACTGACCCAGGCGGAGTTCAAAGCGCTGCCCGAGTACGAGATAGTAGAGTCGACCGGACCCGACCACGACAAGATATTCTGCGTATCAGTCTCGCTGGGAGAGGTTCTGCTGGCCATAGGGTCGGGCAAGACCCGCAAAACGGCCGAGTCGGAGGCAGCCAGGGCCGCCTACGGCAAATTGACTTCAAAGCAGGACACCGGCCTTTAGGCCGGGCATTTCAGCAGCACCACTTCAAACTCGGCCGGCAGGCTATTCTTTGATATTTCAAACTCGTTGCCGGCCAGCCGCTTAACAGTCTTTTTGCCCTTCGCAAAATCCTCGGCGCTCCATTGCAGGAACTGGCACCTCTCCGTCTTGCAATGCATGGGTATGGCTATTCGTGGTTTGATGTCTTCACATACCACGTTGGCGGTCTCCACATCGATGGTGAACAGGCCGCCCACAGGCACCAGCAGTACATCCACTTTCCCCACGCTGCTGAGCTCATCGCCGGACAACCGGTGTCCCAGGTCACCCAGATGGCATACATTAATATCATCTGCTGCAACGCAAAATATGGTATTGCCACCCCGCTGCTTCCCCCCGCTATCATCATGGAAAACGTCAACGCCTTTCACCTTTATACCTTTAACGGTCTTCACGATAGCGCCTTTAACAACCACGGGCTCACCGGGTAGAGCATCAGTATAGTTGTGATCGAAGTGGTCATGGCTGACCGTGACTATATCAACTTTTTCATCGACCTGCCTGTAGCTGAGATGATCGTTCGCCTGGAAAGGGTCCATCAGCAGCTTTGTGCCGTCCGCCGCCATCAGCAGGAAGCACGAGTGCCCGAGCCATTTTACCTTCATAACCAACCCCCTATTTATCAGGCAAACCGCATACGAACCTGACCAGCGTCATCACGCCGAAGCCGGTGGCGCCCTTGACCAGCGCGCCTTTAGTCTTGTCCGTCATGAATGGCCCGGCTATATCGATATGCGCCCAGGGCGTCTCGCCCACGAATTCCTGCAGGAATAGCGCCGCCGTGATAGCCCCGCCATACCTGCCGCCGGAGTTCTTGATATCGGCAATATCGCTTTTATTCAGCTCCTTGTACTCATCGGGCAAAGGCAACTGCCACAGCTTTTCACCGCCATCACCGGCGGCCCTGATTAAGCGGTCGGCCAGTGCGCGGTCATTGGAGAACAGGCCCGCATATAAATCACCCAGCGCTATATGGCAGGCGCCGGTCAGGGTGGCCAGGTCGACAATCGGGCTGAGCCCGTTTTTGACTGCATAGGACAGTGCGTCGGCCAGTATAAGCCTGCCCTCCGCGTCGGTGTTTACCACCTCGATGGTCTTGCCGTTGGACGCCTTGAGCACATCCCCCGGCTTGAGCGCCCTGCCGCTGGGCAGATTCTCGGTGGCCGGTATGAGTGCGGTCACGTTGACCACCGGCTTCATCTGCGCTATGGCATCCATAGCCGCTATGACCGCCGCGCCGCCCGACATATCGCCCTTCATATCAGACATGAATTCCTGCGGCTTGAGCGAGATGCCGCCGGAGTCAAAGGTCAGCCCCTTGCCCACCAGACCCATAACCTGCTTTTTGGACGGGTCGCCCCGGTAATTCAGCACGATAAACCTGGGGGGTTCGGCCGTTCCCCGCGCCACGCCCAGCAGGGCGCCCATCTTCTCTTTTTCCATGTGCGCGCGATCCATAACCGTTATTTCCAGCCCGTGCGTAGATGCAACCTTCCCCGCCAACTCCGCCATATGCGAGGGGGTCATGTGGTTGGCCGGCTCATTGACCATGTCCCGCGCCATCAGCACCGCCCCGGCCATAATCCTGCCCTTCTCCAGGCCGTCTACGGCAGCAGCCAGTGCGGCAGCGTCATTTTCAAGCAGTATGATCTCTTCAACCTCGTGCCCGTTGTTTTCATCCTTTGTCATGTGGCGCCTGTA
>JAPLHM010000261.1 GCA_026389635.1 Chloroflexota bacterium
CACCTGTGGAACGCTGCTGCATGGTGGCCAACGAGCTCCTCCCGGTATCGTTATCGAGCACCAGGAAAGTGGCATAGTTTTTCGATGGGTCATAGGTTATGCCCTGTGCCGGCAGCAGCGAGCATGAAAGGCACGTTAATAGGAGCAGGACGGCTGCTGAAAAAGATGAGATCAATAGTTTATTGCGCATAGTTCACATTTCCTTATAAAATTACCCGTATATTATAGTACCCCGGCCCGCAAACTGCACAAAGAACCCTGTGTGCCGCGTCTCATTTTTTCTTGAACTTATCGTAAAGCTCGAGGGACAGGATATTCAGCGCGATAGCTATAACAATGGGCAAAGTGATCAGCCACAGGTTCTGAGTTAAGTCGATGCCGAAATGCCGACAGGCCATAAGCAGGACAAAGGTCATCAATATGCCCAGGCCCGCGCAACCGGTAGCCAGTGCTACAAATATCAGCATATCTCACCGCTTTACTGCCCGCCGCCTATTTCCTGCTCCACCGGCACTGCCGAAGAGCTGCCGGTCAACCCGGATACCACCTGGCGGGCGGCGCCCAGTTTGTCCGCCATCCTTTCGTGTAAAAGGATGAATTTTGCTGACTTTTCCCTGTACAAAGGGTAATAGGCCTGCCGGATATCCTCGTCAGTGCTGCTGAAGTGGCCTTCAACAGGCGCAAAGACAGCACTTTTAACCAGTGTGCCGCGGTTGCGGGCGGAGAATTCGGCTGCCGTCAGGGCAGCTTCAAGCCGCTTCCAGGAGTTAAGTCTCAGATTAACCGTAGCATTATCTGCCCGGCTGTAAGCGGTTAGCGTTTTATCCCGGCAAATAGTGTTGGCCAGGTCCAGGCAATTGTCACAGGATGTGGTTAGGGTCCTGGCGGTCACCTGCGGCGGCAGGTAGTCCGCCAGGGAAGTCCACAGGCCGGAGTCCCTGTATGTATATCCCTGCGGTGTCACAGCGCACATACCCTGCTCCGGTGAACTCCAGCCTATGTTAGAAAATTCCTTCCAGCCAAATGATTGCAGTTCAATCGAGACATAGCGGGCACTTTCGATTTCAGCAATGACCCGGCCGCAGGTGTCGGCCTGCTCTACAGCCGTGCCACCACCATAGATGCCGGGCGGCGTGCTCACCCCCGTGGTGCCGGGATATTGCTGCCCTGCAAACCGGCAACCGCACAAAGCAGCGGCGAGGGACAATATAACCAGGGCGAAGGATAAATAACTGCTCATTAGTGGATAACAGGCTAATGCTGGTAGGAGTCGTAAATGCCTTTTAGCTCTTCGATCATGCTGGTGCGAAGGTAAGCATTCTCCTTGGTAATGGCGCCCTTAAGCATGAGATCTGCCATCGACTGGTTGAAGGTCTGCATGCCATCCTTCTTTGAGACCTGTATGACGCTGTATAACTGGTGGACACGTCCCTCGCGGATGACGTTGCGCACCGCCATGTTGGCGATCATGACTTCGCAGGCCGGGACCCGTCCGACGCCGTCGGCGCGCGGTATCAAAGTCTGGCACACGACTGCGGTGAGTGTGAGGCTGAGCTGGTTCCTGATCTGCTCCTGCTGCACGGCGGGGAACATGTCCACAATGCGGTTAATCGTCTGGGCAGCATCGACGGTATGCAGAGTGCCCAGCACCAGGTGGCCGGTTTCCGCGGCCCTGAGTGCAGTAGTCATAGTGTTGATATCTCGTATCTCGCCCAGGACGATGACATCCGGGTCATGCCTGAGCGCGTGAACAAGAGCTGCGTCGAACGAGAACGTATCCTCCCCGATGTCCCTCTGCAGTATCAGACTCTTCTTGTTTGAATAGACATATTCGATGGGATCCTCGACCGTAATCACGTGGCTGGCCTTGTTTTCATTGAGGTGGTTGACCATAGCAGCTATAGTGCTCGATTTGCCGCTGCCGGTCGGCCCCGTAACCAGTATCAGGCCCATGGGCTTGAGTACCAGCTCCTTGCATATCTGCGGCAGATGCAGTTCATCGATTGTGGGGACGCCGAAGGGGATAAGCCTTACGGCAATAGAAATAGTAGACCTCTGCTGGAGGATATTGACCCTGCAACGGGTCAGCCCGGGTATGCTATAGGCAAAATCGAGTTCGCGGTTTTTGCTGAACTCCGCTCTTCTTTCCGTTGAGGTGATCTCTTCATAGTAGTTTTCGACGTCCTTGGGGGAAAGCGGGTTGAGGTTCTGGATGATGTGCAAACTGCCGTCTATGCGTAATATAGGTGGTGAGGGGACGGTCAGGTGCAGGTCGGATGCCCTGTTCTCAACCGCCATTTCCAGCAATTCCCTTATCCGCAATTCTTTCACCTGCCTCCGGTCATTTTAACGTTATTGTATACTTCAAGCATGCAATACGCAATGTCCCTTCCGAAAGACTATTGGTCCGGATTGGGCGGGTATGACTAAATGCCTATTGCTACAGGAAAAACTGCTGTTATAATTAGCTGTTGGAGGTGACCCATGGAAATCCAGATTATGGGTGGAGTTATCGGCGTTGTATGCCTGGGCCTGGCATCCCTGGCGGCTTTTCTCATGATGCCCGCGCGTGAGCTCAGCACAAGGGAGCGAATAGGCATACACACGTTTTACTGGGCCTTCGCGGTTTACGCGACCTGGACTATTTATTACATGTCGAGCGCCCATGGATGGGAAAAATATTTTTACGTTTGCATCCCGTTGATGCTGGGGGTGGTCCTCAGCCTGCTGTCGGAAGTACAGTCAAAGCAGCCTCCCATAAACATAGGCGACGCGCGCCTGAAAAAGATCGTGGTCCAAACGTGGCACAGGTTGCCCAACCATGTAAAAAGAGGCCTGCAGAGCGCCGTCATGAATATACAGGAGGCGCCGGAGTGGAGCGAACTGGACCTGGAATATTTTAGGGATTCAGGGGTCAGGGCCGCGCGGTGGACAACCATCCTTCCCCTTCCCACACGGGGCATCATCCATGTATCAGAAAGCGACTGCCGCAAACTGCAGGACCAGGCCATAGTAGAGTCCCTGGCACACGAGTTGGGCATGGCCTACCAGTCCACCCGCACACCCTTTGACAGCAACGCCATAGAAAGAGCAGGCAAAGAGCTGCCGGTCAAGTGGAAGTTCAAGCAGTAGCATGCGCACTAATTTACCCGATTAGAAAAGGCTCCCTCCAATCACTAATCAACCATTTGCACTGCCGGAGGTACCCAGGACTTATCCATGACCTGCTGCTGCGGCCAGTAAAGTCGCAGCGTCACTGAAAAGCCTCCGCTGGCCGGCGACGGCAGCCAGTTGGATACTTTAGAAGAGTCAGGTGAATCGCCCTGTATATAGAGGTCGATTGATCCATCGGGGTTCGTTACCAGGGGCGGGTCACTCAATGAGCCCAGACTGTACCTGTTGATCGGGTTCGCCGCGAAGAGGGCCTTGTCGTTGTACATGGTGAGCGACCAGAAGCCGTTAACAGGTGGTACCTGGTCCTTGTTGAGATGAAGCAAATATTTATTTACACTGGAGAATTTATTTTCGTCGCTGCTGACAGACGACGAAGGGTAGAAGGCGTCGTCGATCAGATTAGCGCCCAGTCCCTGATAAGCTACTGCTGCTCTGAACATATAGTTCGTCCCGTAATCACCGGTACCATACATCATTTGCCATCCATTCTTTACAGGACCCATGACCGTGGTTGGAATCCTTGCGAGGGCTGACTCATAACCGGTTTGGATTGCTGACTTAACATTGGCATCCAGCCCCGAATAATAAGACTTATAATCGGCGCCAGGCTTAACTCCTATCCTGGCCAGACTGTCCAGTGCCGTCGCATCCGCCTTATAGGGCGGGTTGTCCACCATCAATTGGCAGACATAATTGAAATAAGTGGGCGCGTCCATCGCCAGCAACTGGTCCAGTGGGGAAACCTGCGTATTGACACTGGAATCGACAGGAACATTGGCCGGTGGGACATAATCGGTGCCCCAGGCGGAAAGCGGTATCAGCTTCAGTTGGTCCTGGAGGTTCCAGACATTCTCATAGTCGGAAGAGCCGTAGCAGGTGAAGCGTCCGATTATCCAGACCCACCTGGTTGAAGACTTCATCTCTGTTATGCCCGCCGGCAGCTTACCGCTCCAATTTGGGCCCGTGATAGCGAAATTGCCGGCCCCGGTACCGGTGGTACGTGATCCCGGTGAGGCAAAAACATCCGTCCAATAGTTAAGCGATGGCAGCAGGTAATAGCGTCCCTGCGTGTCCGGCACCGAAAGGATAATCGGCTCCCTGCTGGTGTCCACCCAGGCTGTCGAATAAAGCGTGTCGGCGTTGGGCCTGACTACATTAACAAAAGTTGAATCAGGAAATGTCCTGCCATTGGCGAACTGGTTTGCAGGCGCCCCGCCCTGGCCGGGCGCCGGGAATGCAGTGAAGACCTGCCGTGTCAGGTCCATTATAACCAGCGGGAACCCGTATATGGTGGCATTGTCAGCGATTTGCTGTGCCTCCTGCGGATTGACTGTTTGCCGGACTGGGCCCTGCCCGGGGGCACATCCTGCAACCGTCGTGCTAACAATGATCACTAATACAGCGAGAATCAGAGACGCATGAAGACCTACATTTTTCATACCACACCACTCCTTTACGCCATGAAGTCTAAGCTTGATAAATTGTAATAATAATGTCCAAGATACTTTTAAATTATAGCTGCCGGAAGACCACAATGAAAATGGCAGAGTCCGGGATTGAAGCAGTGACCAAGGGCTTATGAGTGTTTCACTTTATCCGCAACCGACAATGCCTGATAAGAATGACTTCGTTGTTTCAACTTGATCTCAATATCGGCATCCAATACATCGGCAACTTTTTTTATCATAGATAGTGAGGGAAGATAAGAGCCGCTTTCCATGCGAGCAATGCTGGCTTGCTGTGTATTAACTGCTTTGGCAAGCTCTGCCTGCGTCATACCACATGATAAACGCAGCTTTATTAATTCAGCAGCGACTTTATATTCGGTGGAAAGCCTCGCATATTCAATCTTAAATGCGGTGTCCTTAATCAATTGTTGTTTATGTTCTTTCCAATTCATTTTCCTGACCTCCGCCGAGCGACATAGTCTCTCAGTCTGTTTTTGGCAATCTCGAGATCGCCTTTTGAGATTTTCCGTGTTTTCTTTACAAATCCGTGCAGCATAATAAATGCTTTGCTCGTGTTAAGGAAATAAATAATCCGGTATCTACTATTGGAGAGCCTGGTTCTTAGTTCCCATAGTTCCCCTTCCACATGTTCTGCGTACGGCATGCCCAGGTTAATGCCAAACTCCTCGAGCAAATCAATTGCCCGGGCTACTTTTGCCCTTTCCTTAACGCTGAGAACCTCAATAAATTCCTTTACCGGAATTTGGCCATTGGCAGCCTCATAGTATTCAATTTCCCACACACTATGTTATATACTTTCAACTTTATGATAACAGGAAGCTCAAAATAGCCTTAGAAATAGATATCCCTTGGTCTGATACGGTAGCTAAATATGCCTTACGATTTTGATGAATCCCTTGTTCGGATACAGAGGACTTAAGAGGTTTGGTGGCAGCGACTGGGATTGAACCAGTGACCAAGGGCTTATGAGTCCCCTGCTCTACCGCTGAGCTACGCTGCCGCAAACAAGGTAAAATTCTACCCAGTCAGGCCTTCCCTGTCAATGACCAGATTGCTTCGCTA
>JAPLHM010000211.1 GCA_026389635.1 Chloroflexota bacterium
CCACCTTCTTCTCCATGCCGTCGTTCCCGGGCATAATCGTCACTTCCCTGCTGACCGCTGCGGCAGGCCTGGCCTGGCCGCCGCTGGGGATGCTCCTTGGATGGGTCGACTGGCTGTTTCTGTCGTACTTTTTACTCGTAGTGCAGGTATTCAGTTCCCTGCCCTCGGCATACATACGCGACATCGTGTTTCAGCCATGGCAGGCCATTATCTACTATGTTGCACTGTGCATCGTGCTCTTATGCCTCAAATACAGGCAGCATGTCTGGAATTTAATCAAATCCCTACTGCACAAAATATGGCAGGCGGCCAGTTCCCTCAGGTCAATCAAGCTTGGACCACTTATTTACCCGTTGCTGGCAGTCCTGCTGGCAGGCAATATCCTGGCATGGACCGCCGTTTCCACGCTGCCGGATGGCAGGCTCCACGTAAGCATACTCGACGTAGGCCAGGGCGAGTCTATCTTGATCAGGACACCGGACGGCCAGAACATATTAGTAGACTCAGGCCCCGACCCGGCCTCAGCCTGCATTCAAATCGGTAAAAGGCTACCGTTTTGGGACAGGCGCATCGACATGCTCATCCTCACACAACTTCAATCCGACCACATAGCCGGCTCACTGGAGCTGCTGAAGCGCTACGACATACGTTCGATGGGTATTCCTCCCTCCGCCAGCAGCGCTACATTGCCGGGGGAAATCATAGAAACTGTAAAAATTAAACAAATTGCTTTGAGCACCCTTTTTTACGGCAAACAATTAGATGCGGACGGTGGTGTGCTGCTTACGGTATTAAATCCCCCGCCTGCACCCTTTAAAGGCACGGACGATGACCCCAACAATAACTCTGTCGTAATCAGGGTTTCTTACGGAAAAGTCAGTTTCCTTCTCTGCTCCGATATAGGTGTGGAGGCCGAACGGTACCTGACTGATAACAGGGTTGAACTGCAGAGCGATGTCCTCAAAGTCGCACACCACGGCAGCAGGGGCTCAACTTCCGACGAATTCCTCACCATCGTAAACCCGTCGGCGGCCGTTATATCGGCCGGCGCCGTCAACAGGTTCGGCCATCCACACAAAGAGACTTTGGACCGGCTGCACGCCGTCCTGGAAAACAGCAATATATTCATTACCTCCACCCGTGGCAATGTAGAGTTCATAACGGACGGCCAGAGACTATGGTACAGCGTGGAAAAACTGCTTCCCCCACTTCCCTGATATACACTCGCTGCAGAATTCAAGTATAATGGCAGTAGATAGTGATTATTCATGCATATTTCACCGCATTATTCAAAAGGGGCGGGGTAATATCAAGAGGAGGATTAAATGAACGACAGGGTGGCCATATTCATTGATGGCAGTAACCTTTACCATTCACTGAAAAACAATTTCAAGCGCTTCGACCTCAATTTCGGCGAGTTCACCAAAAAACTTTGCGGCAGCAGGCAACTTGTGCGCACCTACTACTACAATGTCCTGCAGGAGTCCAACCAGAGGTCGGAAGGTTCGCGGGAGCAACAGGAGTTCTTAGAAACGCTGCGCAAAACGCCCTACCTGGAATTGAGGCTGGGCACTACCAAGCTTTCCCAGGGCATACCCGTTGAGCGCGGCATAGATGTAATGCTGGCCACCGACCTGCTTTATTTCGCCGCCAACAATACATATGATATAGGGATACTGGTCAGCGGGGACTCCGATTTCAACTACACGGTGCAGGTGGTCAAGAACATGGGCAAGCACGTGGAAATTGCTTATTTTGAGAATGCCGCATCCAGGGACCTGATAAATTTAGCTGACTTTTTGCACCAGCTCGACAGCAAGTTTTTCACATCCCTGTGGACCACCGGGCAGCGCAAATACCTCAGGAGAAAGCCGCGCTACAGGAGGCAGGCCACTGTGGCCATCTCTAACGCCCCTGCTGCGCCAGAAGAACAGGGAAACCTTCAACAAGACCTTCCCTGATTGCGGGACATTCGGAGCATAGCTGCTGCAAGGTGATCTCCTCCCCTGTAGCCCTCAGCGCGCGCACCTCCAGTTCAAATTCAATCAGAATGTATACAGGCTGCATAGAAGCATAGAATGAGACGGTTCCCCCGGTCTCTACCCAGGTTAAAGTCGATCTCACCACTGGAGTCAGCTTCACTCCCCTGATCTCCCGCGTCTTTTCGCAGCTAACTACTTCCTTTTGCATCGGTCTCCAGCCATAATTCGGCGCGCCTGCCGAAACTCGGGAGAGAGCGCAAAGGCCAGGCAGGGTACCAGCACCTGGATGGGACGGACCTGCAAATCACCCCATATATCCCCCTCCAGGAACAGGTCTTCCTCAAAAGAAGGCCGCAGCATGATGGTACCGTTGTACCTACGGTTTAAATACAGCACCAGCGGTATGAGCAGCCCTGCCAGCATGCCTGTATAGTAGTCATCTCCAAGGCTTACCCGTAAATCTGATTGAATGGACTGCACCTGAACCCGCCGTAACAGGTGTTTAGCCAGCAGCCTGGTCCTGTTTCCAAGGCCTTTCACCTGGACGGCTTCTGTTACGCGCAATACACCATAATTGCTTTCCCCGTCAGTCGCCTGTTTTGCCTGCTTATTTCTCCCCTTACCCCCTGTTGATAATTCCCACGAAAAAAGCCCGTAAAAGCATTTAATCCTCGCTCTGAAGATGGCGCCGCCGTGGAAACTCGCCGACAACCCGATCCCCATCGGCAGCGCCAGCAGCAAGAATATAAGGGCAACAATCGAAAGGGCAATTAAGAGCAGGGCCAATGGTCGCTACTCCTTCTTGCGTTCACCCCACCTGTCGGCGAGCTTCTCAACCACGCCCGGCACCTTTTCGCCCAGCTTCTCGATGGCTGCGGCCACACTGCTTTTAATAGGCTCTATGCGCACCCCATCCTTGTCGATCACAATGATGGCAATGGGCCTCATGCCACCCGCACCACCTGTGCCCCCCTTCAGTCCTTCATTACCCGACTTGGAGTCCGTTTTGCCAGCGCCGCCGGCCGCGCCAAAGCCAAAGCCCATGCTGAGCAGCGGGATAAGCGTGGTCTCCCCGACTGTAATGGGTTCACCCACGACCGTTTTACTGCTGAGCACCTTTTCAATCTGGCTGATAGTAGTCTTCACCATGTTTTCGATATCTTCCATAGAATTCCCCCTATAAATTAAAACGATGCCTCTGTATCCTCAATTGTACAGTAACGGCAGAGCAACGTTAAGAAGCCGGCCGCGCTATTTGGTGGCGTGATAGATCTCGAGATTGCCAATATCGATCCACTTCTCTTTGAAGGGATAGGCAAACACGTTCTCTTTTTCGATCAAATAGGTGATTAAATTGCCCATGTTATCCTTGCGCTCTCCCCCGCAAAATTCTGAGACGAGCGGGAATACCCCGGCCGGCAGTATCCAGCAGGCCGTAGCAATGAGACTCGATTTGGGGAAGGCCGGCTTTTCCTCGAGCTCTATTATGCGGTTGCCGTCAATTTTGACCACCCCGTACTGCCTGGCGTTACCTTTTTCCAACACGTCATAAATGGCAACCAGAACATGCCGGCCATCGAAACCGGACATGAATTTGGCGAGGTCAAACTCGAAATAATTATCGCAGCCGAAAAGCAGCAGGTCTTCCGTTATATTCTTTTGCTTTATCCAGTAGTTGAGCGAACCGATAGCCCCCAGCTTTTCCTCATCTGACCTGACGTTTTCGACGCAGATGGTTATATCGCGGTGCTGCTTCCCGCTCCATTCGCGGAAATCCGGCTCAAACTTGATATTTACATTGACCAGTATCTCGATGCCGGGCGGGATTTTATCCACGACGTGATTGATCATAGGTTTGCCTTTGTACGGCAACAGGGCTTTGGCCTGGTGTTCCGTCAACGGGTAAAGCCTGGTGCCAAAACCGCTGGCGAGGATCAAACATTTCATATCTGTACAGCCACTAATCCAAGAAGGTCTCTGTATTGGATTCAAAGTTTACCCCACCGGCTCCCTGTAATCAATTATAATTATGTAGGCCGGAGAGAAAAGGACCTTTTTCTGAACACTATGAGAGCAT
>JAPLHM010000039.1 GCA_026389635.1 Chloroflexota bacterium
ACTATAAAGTATTTTAAATTCACAAAATTCCAAGCAAGATTCTGGTGGAGGGAGTAGGATTCGAACCTACGTAGCCCTTAGGGCGGCAGATTTACAGTCTGCTCCGATTGGCCGCTCCGGCATCCCTCCATACCGGTCATCTTAATCTTAGCCCGAGAGGGGAGTCGAACCCGCTAACCTACCGATTACAAGTCGGTTGCGCTTCCATTGCGCCACTCGGGCAACAAAACATCAAATCGTTATGCTTAAATCAGACGACAAACAGGAATTATATATGGGGCATAGCTAAAAGTCAAGGTAAATCTATAGCCCATTTTCTCTTTCAAAGGGGGAAAATAAATTTAGGCAAGACGACTAAGACTATTTATAGGTGCGTGTCTTTACTTGGCAGCGATTTATTTGTTAGACTTAGCTGAGCGCATAATATGACTTAAGGAGAATTGTTATGGGTTCCAAAGATAAGGGTAAGAAGGAACAAAAAAAACCTAAGAAAGACGGGAAAAAAACGCTGCTGCCTTCGATTTTCGAACCGGTGGCCGAGGTCGAAGTGATAAAGAAGAAAGCGAGAAAAGAGGATTTCCCTGAATAGTCAGCAGACACTTTTAATAATCACAGCCGGATCTTGCGCCATAAGGCCTGTTAATATAAATGTCTGACCTTGCTCGCCTCAAAGTCCTGGTACATGGCAAGGTGCAGGGAGTTTATTACCGGGCGTTCACATTTCGCGTAGCAAAAAGACTACTATTAAAGGGCTGGGTTAAAAACTCGCCGTCGGGCGATGTAGAGGTGCAGGCCGAGGGGACCAGGGACGACCTGGAGGCCATGCTCAAGGAGTTGAAAGTTGGCCCGGAGGGAGCATCCATAACAAAAATAGACGCCACGTGGTCAGCTTACGCGGGTGATTTCAGCAGTTTTGACGTCAGGTATTGACGTCAGCTTCCCAGCTCGTTTTTTCCTGCCTTGATGATATCTAAGTACTGCTGGTCCACTCCAAGCATGGCTGAAACTTCCCGGTCGATCTCATAGGGTTCGCCCTCGAATATTTTATCCAGGCTCTCGGTTGTCCCATTGAATGACCCGTCGTCCGCACTAAATTTTTTCCTGCCGTCTACAATGGCCAGGTCGAAGGGGAGTGTGAAGTAGAGGTCGGCGTACACCTTGTCCCAGCCGAATTCATCCAGCGAACCCCACCCGCTGTCGGCGCCCTTCCTGTACTTATTTACCGGCAGCAGGCTGAGCAGGTTTTTAATGCTCAGAAAGGCCTGGTTGCCGATAGTTCGCAGGGAAGATATGGTAATAAGGAAATCGCAGGAAAGCACGACATTGGGCACCCAGAAAGTGGCCACTGCGAAGGGATGGGGCAGGGGGTTCTCGATCTCCACCCAGATGCAATCCTTGACATCCAGCATCATCACACGTTGAAAATCATATCCCAGCGATTTATAGTTGGGATAAACCGGATCACCGCTGGCGGCGCCTTCCAGGACGATGATATCGGCATCGCTTACCTGCTTGACCTTATCGATCACCAGTCCGAGCATCTCCCGGCTGGTACTGAAGGGGTATGGATAGGGGTAACTGGCGTTGGGTTTAATCAGTATCTTATGCGCCCGGGAAACCAGTGAGGGCGGCTCAAAAACGAATTTTGACGCTTCGTATATCATTTCAGGAGATACAACTATTCACCTTAATATCACCAGTCCGGTTCCAGAGAGGGTATTCCACCCGTCTTCCCGTAATTCCAGTGATTTTATTGTATCATCCAATGTCAATGGAAGGATATACTTTATTTTTGGCAAATAAAAAACCTTAACATCTGGATAGTGGAAGGAAGTAAATTGGTTTCAAAGGTACGATAGCATTGCTGCCATCGAACGACCATAGGAGTACGATACTCCTTAGAAAGGAGGTGATCCAGCCGCACGTTCCCGTACGGCTACCTTGTTACGACTTCGTCCCAGTCACCAGTCCCACCTTCGGCGACTGCCTCCCTTACGGGTTAGCCTATCGACTTCAGGTGTTACCGACTTCCATGACGTGACGGGCGGTGTGTACAAGACCCGAGAACGTATTCAACGCAGTGTGCTGACCTGCGTTTACTAGCAACTCCAACTTCATGCAGGCAGTTTCAGCCTGCAATCCGAACTGAGGATGGTTTTTTGGATTGGCTCCAGATCGCTCTATTGCAACCCATTGTATCACCCATTGTAGCGTGTGTGTAGCCCAGGATGTAAGGGCCATGCTGACTTGACGTCATCCCCACCTTCCTCCGCGTTATACGGGCAGTCTCGCTAGAGAAATTAACTAGCGACGAGGGTTGCGCTCGTTGCAGGACTTAACCTAACACCTCACGGCACGAGCTGACGACAGCCATGCAGCACCTGTGCAAGCTCCTGACTGGATACAGGTCGTCTCTCTTTCGAGTTTCTACTTCAAGCATGTCAAACCCTGGTAAGGTTCTTCGCGTTGCATCGAATTAAACCACACGCTCCGCTGCTTGTGCGGGCCCCCGTCAATTCCTTTGAGTTTTAGCCTTGTGGCCGTAGTCCCCAGGCGGAATACTTAAAGCGTTAGCTTCGGCACAGAGAGGGTCGATACCCCCTATACCTAGTATTCAACGTTTAGGGTGTGGACTACACGGGTATCTAATCCGTTTCGCTCCCCACACTTTCGGGCCTCAACGTCAGGAGCATCCTAGAAAGCCGCCTTCGCCACTGGTGTTCCTCACGATATCTACGCATTTCACCGCTACACCGTGAATTCCGCTTTCTTCTGATGCCCTCAAGCTCCCCAGTATCAATTGCAGTCTCTCGATTGAGTCGGGAGATTTCACAACTGACTTAAAGAACCGTCTACACCCTCTTTACGCCCAGTAAATCCGGATAACGTTCGCCTTCTACGTATTACCGCGGCTGCTGGCACGTAGTTAGCCAAGACTTATTCCCCGAGTACCGTCATATTTCTTCCTCGGGAAAAGGGGTTTACAACCCGAAGGCCGTCATCCCCCACGCGGCGTCGCTGCGTCAGGCTTTCGCCCATTGCGCAAAATTCCTTGCTGCTGCCTCCCGTAGGAGTCAGGGCCGTATCTCAGTCCCCGTCTGGCTGGTTGTCCTCTCAGACCAGCTACTGATCATCGACTTGGTAGGCCATTACCCTACCAACTATCTAATCAGACGCAAGCCCCTCCTCAAGCGCAAAAGCTTTGCTGATAAGCTAGCGCTTACCAGAATATGCGGTATTAGCCTGCCTTTCGGCAAGTTATCCCCCACTTAAGGGTAGGTTACTTACGCGTTACTCAGCCGTTCGCCACTCCCTGATCAATCTTGCGAAAAATCAGGGCGTTCGACTTGCATGCATCAGGCACGCCGCAAACGTTTATCCTGAGCCAGGATCAAACTCTCCGTACGCCGGCAACCTTGACGTTTACATTCACACACTGCTAAAATGCCCTCTGGCGTTCCCGCAAATTTAATGAGAATCGAGGTATTTAAATGCAGCAACCTGGCCCTGACAAAATCCGCAATGTAGCCCTCCTTTCCCATTCCGGCTCGGGGAAGACCTCCCTGGCCGAGGCCATGCTCTTCGACGCAGGCGCAGTCAGCCGCATGGGCAACATTGCCGACGGAACCACGGCATCAGACTACGACCCCGATGAGATAAAACACAGGATCAGCCTTAACCTCACCATCCTGCCGGCGGCCTGGAAGAACAACAAGATCAATATCATAGATACGCCGGGTTACCCTGATTTCGTGGGCGAGGTAAAATCGGCCCTGCGTGTGTGCGAGTCCGCCGTAGTGGTGGTCTGCGCAGCCTCCGGCGTGGAAGTGGGAACAGAGCAAGTATGGAGCTATGCTTTAGATGCCGGCATACCGCGCCTTATTTTTATCAGCAAGATGGACCGTGAGAACGCCAATTTCGCAGGCGCCCTGGAACAGATCCAGAATAAGCTGAGCGCCAGGTGCCTGCCCATCCAGATCCCTATCGGCTCGCAGAAGGAATTCAAGGGTATAGTAGATATCATCGCAAAAAAGGCCTATGCCGGGGCGCCCGTTAAGGAAATCGAAGTGCCCGCCTCCATGGCGGCAGATATCGACAGCGCCCGCGAGAAGCTTATCGAGGCTGTGGTGGAAATCGATGACGAGATAATGACCAGGTACCTCGACGGAGGGGAGATAACCACCGAAGAGATATATAAATGTTTAAAGGCATCCACCCTGCAGGGCACAATAATCCCCGTCCTGGCCGGCTCGGGCCTGGCCAACAACGGCGCAATCGGCCTGTTGGACGCCATCGTCGAATACCTGCCCTCCCCTGCCGCTGCAGGCCCCTTCAAGGCAACCGATGCCGCGGGGAAGGAGGCGGAGGTCAATCCTGCCGCCGAATCGCCGCTGACCGCCCTGGTATTCAAGACGACCACCGACCCGCACGTGGGAAAGGTCAGCTTCTTCCGTGTATACTCCGGCGTGCTTTCCAGCAACTCGCAGGTCTGGAATGTAAATAAAGCGGCCGTCGAGCGCATCGGCCAGGTCTCGATCCCGCGCGGCAAGAGCCAGGAGACGGCCAACCAGGTGGGCACGGGTGATATCGGCCTGGTGGTCAAGCTCGCCAACACTGCTTCGGGCGATACGCTGGGCGCCAAGGAACGTCCGCTCAAGCTGAGCCCGATCAATTTCCCCCCACCTGTCCTGAGTAAGGCCGTCCACCCCAAATCCAAGGCTGACCTCGACAAGATGAGTTCCGGCCTGGCCAGGATCTGCGAGGAAGACCCCAGCCTGAAGTCACAGCGCGAAGCCGATACCGGTGAACTCACGCTGGGCGGCATGGGCGACACCCACCTGGAGATCGCGGCCAGCAGGCTGCATCGCAAATTCGGTGTGGAGGTCAACCTGGATGTGCCCAGGGTGCCCTACAAGGAGACTATTACCGTACCCGTAGAATCTGAATATAAACACAAGAAGCAGACCGGCGGGCACGGCCAGTTCGGGCACGTGCTGATAAGGATGGAGCCGTTGCCACCGAATAGTGGTTTCGAATTCGAGGCAAAGGTAGTGGGTGGCTCGGTGCCCAGGAACTTCATACCGGCCGTCGAAAAAGGCGTCAAGGAAGCCCGCGTCGAGGGTGTAATTGCCGGGTTCCCGGCCGTGGATATGCGTGTCACGCTCTTCGACGGCAGTTTCCACCCGGTGGACTCCTCGGAAATGGCCTTTAAAATAGCATCCGCCCAGGCCTTCAAGAAAGGTATGATCGATGCGTCGCCGGTATTACTGGAACCTATCATGAACATCACGGTTACGGTGCCTGATTCCTTTACAGGCGACATTATCGGAGATTTGAATACCAAGCGTGCCCGGGTCAGCGGCATGAACCCCAACCAGGGCCGCAACGTTATCCAGGCGCAGGCGCCCCTCGCCGAGATACTCAGGTACGCAATCGACCTGCGCTCCATGACGCAGGGCAGGGGCACCTTCACGGTGGGGTTCAGCCATTACGAACATGTGCCGGGGCCCGTCGCCCAGAAGATCATCGCCGCGCACAAGAGCGCGGCGCAGGCTTAATAAATGTAGGGACGGGTTTTTAAACCCGTTCGCATCGGACCAGTTGGTCCGCGGGCGCACCTGAAGGTACGCCCCTACATTTCATGAAAATAAAATACCCCGCCGGCAGTCCGGCGGGGTATTTATTATTTGCCTGTTGTGTGAACCCGTTAGGATACTAACTCTTTGACCTTGGCTGTGAAGGCGGGCAGCACGACTTTCCAGTCGCCCACCACGCCGAAGCGCGCCTCTTTGAAGATATTGGCCTCGGGGTCCTTGTTGATGGCAACGATGCACTTGGAGCCCGCGCAGCCCGACATATGCTGGCTCGAACCCGAGATGCCTATGGCAATGTAAAGCTCGGGGGCTATGATCTTGCCCGTGAGGCCAACCTGGATGGAGTCGGGCACCCACTTGTTGTCGCTGGGGGGCCTGGATGCGCCGATGGCGCCCTTGAGTAGCCTGGCCAGGTCAGCAAGCTCCTTGGTGAAAGGCTCGGGACCACCCAGTCCGCGCCCGCCTGCCACTACGGCAGCGGCGTCCTCTATCTTAATGCCCGCGACTTCCTCTTTGATCGTCTCAAGCACTTTGGCCTTGATCTTAGAGGCGTCCAGCTCTACTGTGAACGCTACTACCTCACCGGCACGTCCCGCGTCGGGAGTTATGGGTGAACTGGCCTTGGTCCTGACCGTAGCTATCTGCGGGATGGCCTCAGAGGTGAAGATGGCCTTGGCGTTGCCACCGTAAACCGGGCGGGTGCAGTGCATAAGCTTTGTAGCGGGATCTATGGCCAGCTCCAGGCAATCCATAACCGCGCTCACACCCAGCTTGAATGACAGCCTGGGGGCCAGGTCGCGGCCGTTAGCCGTCTGTCCCATCAGGATTATGCGCGGCGCGGTCTCGGCCACGGCCTTTTCCATGACCTGCATATAAGTGCTGTTTTCGTATTCCTTGAGTTGAACGTCGTCGGCCACATAGACTTTGTCTGCCCCTGCGGCCACTGCCGCCTTGCCGGCATCGCCGATCTTGTCCCCAATCAGTATGCAGGAAAGCTGTTCCTTAAGTTCATCAGCCAGACGCCTTCCGGCGCCCAGAATCTCAGCGGTAATCGGGAGAAGTTTGCCTTC
>JAPLHM010000280.1 GCA_026389635.1 Chloroflexota bacterium
GCGGAAACCACCACCACCACCTTGTTGCCCTTGTTAAATGATGCTGCGACCCTGCGGGCTACATTGCTGATCTTGTCAGCGTCGGCTACCGAGCTGCCTCCGTATTTCTGCACTACTATTGCCATATCTGTCGCCGCCTGCTTTTACTCTATATCCTTTAAAAAAATACCCATGAGCTTATACCCTGGCTCGATCGAGACACCTGTACGTCCGGCCTCCGCCTCTGTGAACCGGGCTGCCCCGTTGGATTTTGCGCCTCCGCCCCAGATAATGAAGGGCACCGGCTCGGCGCAATGGGTCTTGAGCTTGACCGGTGTGGGATGGTCCGGCATAACCAGCACCTTGAGTCCGCCTTCCTTCCACACCAGCAGCCTGCCCATGATCTCCCTGTCGATGAGCTCTATGGCTTTTATCTTGTCATCCGCCGCACCCCTGTGCCCCATCTCGTCCGGGGCCTCAATATGCATAACTACCAGGTCACTGCTTTCAAGCGACTCCAGCGCCCCGCTGGCCTGAGCGGCGAAATCGTTATCCAGGTTATCTGTGACACCCTTGATATGCAGCACTTCTATACCGGCCATCATCGCCAGCCCGCGCAGCAGGTCAACACCTGAAGTGAGTGCTGCTTTGAGGCCATGTAACTCCTGGAAAGAAGGCATCTCCGGCACACGGCCGCTGGGCCAGAAAAGCCAGATCGAGGTGACCGGCAGTTTGCCCAACCTCTTTCGCTCAATATTGACCTGGTGATTGGCCAGTACATGCTCAGACTTCTCCATCAGTTCGCGTAAAAGTGCGCCGCCCTCGCCGTGTGGCAGGTGCTCTGCCACAGGGCGGTCGGTTATGTCATGGGGCGGGGTACAGGTGGCCCCCAGGGTATCCTCGTGTCCGCCTATTTTGCAGATGTGCCTGTAGCTGATACCTGTAGAAAAGCTTACCGCGTCTGAGCCCAATTTCTCATTTAGAGTATCGATGATGGCCGCGGCCTCAACGGTAGTTATATGCCCGGCGCTGTGGCTGACCATTCTGCCTTCTATAACCGTAACCAGGTTACATCGGAACGTTACCTCCCCCGGCCCGATAGGGACACCCACGCTGCGGGCCTCAATGGCGCTCCTGCCCCTATAGTAGACCATGGGATCATAACCCAGCACCGACATGCACGCGGGTGCGCTGCCCGGCTCCATGCCCGGCGGAATGGTCAGAGCCGTACCGGCATATCCCTGCCTGGCCATGCGGTCGAGATTAGGTGTTACTGCTAACTCAAGGCATGTCCGATTGCCTCTGCTGGCCAACGGCCAGCCGGAGGCGCCATCCGGTATGACAACGCAAAATTTCATAGCCAATAAGTTTACAATTGTTGCCCTAAAAGTTAAAGCCGCCTATAATATCTAACTCGTGCGGGGAGTAGCGCAGTTGGTTAGCGCGCAGCGTTCGGGACGCTGAGGTCGGAGGTTCGAGTCCTCTCTCCCCGACCAACTCTGCTCTCTACCCCACTTTCCTCTTTGCCTCATCCCAGATGGCATCCATCTCGGCCAGCTTCATACCTCTCAGGTCCAAACCCCGGTCCCGGCAAATCCCCTCGATATATTGAAAACGCCGCGTGAAACGCGCGTTGGCCTGTCGCAGGGCCGACTCGAGATCAACTTCCATTCGGCGGGCCACACTGGCCAGCACCAGCAGCACATCCCCGAACTCATGGTTCCTCTCCTCCGGCGTTGCGGCACTTTTCAGTTCCTCTATCTCCTCAACCAGCTTGTCAATGATGCCGTCGGCGTTCTCCCAGTCAAAGCCGATAGCCGCTACCCTGCGTCCCACTGTCTGGCTGTAAGCCAGCGCCGGCAGGCTCCCCGGTATGCCGGCCAGAAGCGACTGGCTGCCGTCCTTCTCCCGCTCTTTAATCTCCTGCCAGCTAAGAGACGCCTCTTCAGCGTCAGCGATCTCCTTGCCACCGAAGACGTGCGGGTGCCTCGTGATCATCTTGGTGTTGATGCTGCGCAAGACGTCCTCAAGAGAGAACTCGCCCGATTCCCGGGCGATCTGGGAGTGCAGCATTATCTGCAGCCAGAGGTCGCCCAGTTCCTCACTGAGGGCCGGCATGTCGTTACGATCGATCGCCTCAAGCACCTCGTAACTTTCTTCAACCAGGTATTTCTTGAGTGATTCATGCGTCTGCCTGCGGTCCCAGGGGCAGCCGTCCTTTCCCCGCAGACGCTCCACTATTGTCCTGAAGGTCTCGAATTTGTCGAGCTCTGCTTCGCTGAACCCGGATACTTCGTTGGCCATACCCCGGCTTAATTCCGCCTGCCGCCTAAAACCAGTATCCATCCGAGGGTGCTGCCGATATTGGCGGCGGGAACCAGGGCGGGCGCCATTAATATAAGGTAAAGCAACATCTCTGCTAACTCTCCATTGCCTTCATTTACACTTTATAAGTTTATTTCGCGTGGTCTGTTAAGTCAAAGCACACTGCCGACAAAATTTCGATGCCCGGCCGTGAAATCTCCTGCTGTCATCTCGCGCTTGCCCTCGGGTTGAACCGTAACAAGGCCGAGCAGGCCTTCCCCGGTCCTGACGGCCACCCGCGTTACCTCTCCCCTGGGCAACGCAATAACCTGGCCCGCCCTGCCTTTTTCCGTGTCCGCCAGTGAGACTGCTGTCACAATCTTGATCCTTGAGCCCATCCATTTAACATAACATCCCGGCCAGGGGTTAAAGGCCCTTACCTTGCGCCACAGTTGTACCGCCGGCCATTTCCAGTCCAGCTCACCATCCTCTTTTTTCGCCATGCGGGTATAGCTTGCCCGGCTTTCATCCTGTATGAGAGGCTGTATCGTCCCGGACACCCAGGCAGGCAGGGTGTCCAACATCAATTCGGCACCTGTTTTTGCCAGCCGGCCGGTTAATGACCCAGTGGTATCGTCATCCCGTATCAACACCGGCACCTGTGCAACTATGGGCCCGCTATCGACCTTCCTCTGGATTAACATGATGGTAACCCCGGTTTGCGCATCGCCGTTGAGGATGGCCGCCGCCACAGGAGACGGCCCCCTGTACCCGGGCAGCAGTGAAGGGTGGATATTAATACATTTGTGTTGAGGTATTTGAAGAATTGCCTCCGGCAGGATCTGTCCATAGGCCGCCACTATGATTATGTCGGGTTTTAACCCCGCAAGCAGCTCTACCTCCCCAGTATCCCTGAAAGACTCGGGCTGAATTACGCGCACCCCGGCACCTGCGGCAAACTGCTTGACGGAGCAAGCTGTGACCTGCTGCCCACGCCCGGTCTTCTTGTCCGGCTGGGTATATACTGCGCTTATGTCATATTTGTTTACCATAAGCGCCTGCAACGCCGGCAAAGCAAAAGCCGGTGATCCCATAAATACAACTTTCATAATCTAATTAAAAATTATAAGTTTTTTCCCGTTATGTCAAAATAACCATTGACAGTGCTGAAGACCCCTGTGGTAATCTATCTACGGTTTGGGAAGGGCACCGCGGAATAACCGGCAGACGTATCAACCAAGCGGTTACCACGCTAACTAAACAAAAAGTCTGCATTTTTCGTTCCAAAAGGGGATATTTTTTCCTTTTTACGGTGTCCCCGCATAAAAATATAGTACGGTTAAGAGGCAGATGCAAGCTGATAAGATATGGCAGGCGGCTTTGGGCGAGCTGCAGATCC
>JAPLHM010000022.1 GCA_026389635.1 Chloroflexota bacterium
GGAGGGGGCCACGGTAGCCGGCAAGGTAACAATAGGAAAAAACGTGCGCATACTCGAGAACGCGGTGGTGCGCGGGCCGGTTTACATCGGTCCCAACACGCTGATAGGAAACGGCGCACTGGTCAGGGAATACAGCCATATCGGTGCAAACTGCGTGGTCGGGTTCTCGACCGAGATTAAGGGCACCTATACCGGGGATGACTGCTGGTTCCACTCCTCTTACATCGGTGATTCTATCATCGGCAACCGCTGTTCATTCGGGGCAGGCAGCGTAACGGCCAATTTCCGCTTCGACCGAGCAGACATTCCGGTTAAATACGGGGGTCAAAAGGTATCAACCGGCAAGGACCATTTCGGAGCTATCATCGGGGATGACTGCAAGACAGGTATAAATTCAGGCATCCTGCCAGGACGCAAGGTCGGCCCCAACTCCACGGTAGGTTCGCACGTTTGTCTCTCCACCGACCTCGAGCCCGATACCTTTGTGGTGAACAAGCCCGGCCACCAGTATATTAAGAAAACTGCAGGGGCAGATGACGTGCCAGCGGAACAGGACCCCGGCAGGGGGCAGGGCCGTTGACAGGCTCTCTGAAGGACCGCGGGCTGCCGCAGCATGTTGCCATCGTAATGGATGGCAACGGCAGGTGGGCCGCCAAAAGGCGCAAATCACGGCTGTACGGCCACAAGCAGGGCGCGCTGCATACCCGCGATTTTGTGGAGATGTTCGCCGCTTACGGGATACCCTACCTGACTCTTTATGCCTTCTCGACCGAGAACTGGAACCGGCCCAGGGCAGAGGTGAACGGCATTATCAGGCTACTCTCGGAAAACCTCGACCGGGCAATTGAAATAGCCCACGGGCAAAATATCCGCATACGTCACCTGGGCAAAGAGGACAGGCTGCCCCAGGAAGTTCAGAAAAAAGCGCGGGCCGCCATCGAGCTGACCAGAAATAACTCCGGGCTGACGGTTAACATAGCATTCAATTACGGGGGCAGGAGTGAAATCGTTAACGCCGCGCAGGAGATCGTCCGCCGCAGGGTAAATATTAATAGTCTGGACGAAAGTGTTTTCTCGGGGTACCTGTACACGGCGGGTATGCCCGACCCGGACCTTTTTATACGTACGGGCGGAGAGATGCGCCTGAGTAATTTCCTGATCTGGCAGTCGGCCTATGCCGAACTATATTTCACCCCCGTGCTCTGGCCCGATTTCGGCCGCGATGAGCTGGAAAAAGCTCTGGCAGACTACAGCAGGCGCCAGCGGAGGTTCGGCGGGCTACAGCCAAAATAAGCGACCTGCTCAAGCCGGACTATTAATGACCTCGCCTAAATCCACCGGGATTCAACTATGTATGATGTCATTGTAATCGGCGCCGGCATCGCCGGCAGCTATACTGCGAGAGAGCTTGCCCGCCTGGGCCACTCTGTCGCTGTGCTTGAAAAAAACCCGGAGCCTGGCTATAAAACAAGCTGCACTGGAATAATAAGCCCGGCCTGTCTTGATATGCTGCCCGGCTCAAGCAGCGCAATCCAACGCGAGGCAAGATCCGCCACAATTTTTTCGCCCTCGGGCGACTCTATCAGGATCGAGCGCGCGTCAACACAGGCATTTATACTCGACCGCTCTGCCCTCGACCGCCTGATGGCGGAACAGGCCGGGCAAAACGGGGCGGATTATTTCTTTTCCACGCTTGCCACCGGCTTCCGCAGCGATGAGCGCTGCATATATGTTAAGGCCGCACGCGGCCCTGATCTGCTGGAATTGTCTGCCAGGGCCGCCGTGATTGCCTGCGGGACAGCGGCAGGACTAACCAGGCAGATGGGCATGGGCCAGATACGCGAATACGCGCAGGGCGCCCAGGCCGACGTAGATTGTCAGGATATTGATGAGGTGGAGGTGTATTCCGGCAGGCACATCGCCCCGGGGTTCTTTGCCTGGCTGGCGCCAACTGTGCCAGGTCGTGCCAAGGCCGGCCTTTTGTGCAGCAGAAACCCGGACCCGGCGATCAACAATTTTTTAAACCTGCTGGAAGAGCGGGGTAAAATCCTTCCTGCCATACACCACATCAGTTTCGGCGCCATTCCTCTCAAGCCTCTCTCAAGGACTTATACCGACCGCATTCTGGTGGTCGGCGATGCAGCGGGACAGGTCAAGCCGACCACCGGAGGAGGCATTTATTTCGGCCTTGTCTGCGCCGGGATAGCAGTGCGAACCCTTGATGAATCGCTCAGGGCCGATGACCTGTCATCCCGGCGACTGGCGGTCTATCAGAAACGCTGGCATAAAATCCTCAAGCGCGAGCTTGACATAGATTACTGGGCACACAGCTTCTACCAGGGCTTGACCGACAAA
>JAPLHM010000114.1 GCA_026389635.1 Chloroflexota bacterium
CAGGCTGCCTGGTCTGGTCGCCAGCCAGGAAGTCATATTCGGAGCCCAGGGACAGATCCTGTCGATCAGGCATGACACGTTAAGCAGGGAGAGTTTTATGCCGGGCGTGATCCTTGCAATAAAGGAGGTAATCAAGCGCCACGGTCTGATTTACGGCCTGGATGTACTGCTAAATTTGGGAGACTAATATGAACAACAGTAATAACGGGTATCACGTAGCTATAGTAGGCGCCACTGGTATGGTGGGGCAGGAGTTCATCAAGGTTCTCCTGCAGCGAAAATTCCCGATTGCGTCTCTGCAGCTTTATGCTTCCGACCGGTCGGCCGGCAGGAAGGTTTATGCCGGTCACCAGGAGATGGTGGTCAAGGAGACCTCAAGCGACTCTTTCGACAACGTGGATATAGCGCTTTTCTCAGCGGGGTCCGAGATAAGCAAGCACTTCGCCCCGCTGGCGGCCAAGGCAGGGGCCCTGGTCATAGATAACAGCGCGGCCTGGCGTATGGACTCGCGCGTGCCGCTGGTGGTGCCGGAGGTCAATGCCGAAGACATTAAAAAGCACAGGGGCATCATCGCAAACCCGAACTGCTCAACCATCCAGATGGTGGTGGCCTTATATCCACTGCATAAGGTTAACCCGATCAAGCGCGTCACTGTTGCCACTTACCAGTCAGTTTCCGGGACGGGTATCGCCGCAGTGGAAGAGTTGACCAAGCAGGCGCGGGTCGTGCTGGACGGCGGCAACGTGGTGCCGCATGTCTATGCACACCAGATAGCCTTCAACCTGCTGCCGGAGATTGACGTCTTCCTGGAGAACGGCTACACCAAGGAAGAATGGAAGTTGGTCGAGGAGACGAGAAAGATCATGCACGCCGAGAGCATCGCCATCTCGGCTACCTGCGTTCGCGTGCCGGTTTTCGTCAGCCACAGCGAGGCCATACAGGTGGAGTTCACCGACTACATTTCACCCGACGAAGCACGCTCCATACTGAGCAAGGCGCCCGGTGTGAAAGTGCTTGATGATCCCAACGTGAGCCTGTACCCGCAGCCATGGCTGACGGCTGGCACTGACGACGTTTATGTGGGAAGGATAAGATCTGACGCTTCCTACCTGAATGGCCTGGTGATGTGGGTGGTGGCAGATAATATCCGCAAGGGTGCTGCCCTCAATGCAGTCCAGATCGCGGAGGAGGCCGCCACTAACGGTTGGGTCAAGCAGCAAAACAACAATAAATAGCAGGGGAGGACGCGATGAAGAAGTTTGGACGTTTGCTGACAGCTATGGTGACCCCTTTCAACGTTAAGGGACAGGTCGATTACGCCCAGGCGAAAAAGCTGGCTAAAGCCCTGCTCGAATCTGGAAGTGACGGCTTGGTAGTATCCGGAACCACCGGCGAAAGCCCCACGCTTACCGCTGAGGAGAAGGTCCGCCTGTTCGAGGAGATCAGGACGGCCACCGGCAAAAAGGTCACGATCGTGGCCGGCACGGGCAACTACAATACGCAGGAGAGCATAGATCTGACTAAAAAGGCGGAGAAAACGGGAGTGGATGCCTGCCTGCTGACCGTCCCTTACTACAACAAGCCCAACCAGGAAGGGCTCTACCAGCACTTTAAGGCCATTGCTGGCTCAACAAGGCTGCCCTGCATTATATATAATGTGCCCTCCCGCACAATTACCAACCTGGCTGCTGACACGGCCGTCAAGCTCAGCAAGATAGATAACATCGTAGGCATAAAGGAGGCCAGCGCCGATTTCGGGCAGATCGCCCGCATCATCGACGGAGTGGACAGGGATTTCATGATTTACAGCGGCAACGACGCCGATACCTTTCCCATACTCGGCCTGGGCGGCTATGGAGTAATCGGTGTTATCACGCACCTGGTGGGCAGGCAGTACAAGAAGATGATGGATCTTTTCTTTGCCGGCAAAATTGAGCAGTCTGCCAGGCTGCACCGCAGCTTCATACCGCTGGTTAACACGATGTTCATGATCGGCAGCCCCATGCCCATCAAGTATGCCCTCAACTACCTGGGTTTCAGGGTCGGCAAACCGCGCCTGCCGCTTGTGGTACCGGACGAGAAGACCCGCGCGGCCATCGAGCAGACACTCAGGGACTACAAGATAGATCTATCGTTGAAATAAAAGGGGAAGGGTACGGGCAGATGAGGCTAAAAGTTAATCCTGGGCTGTGGGTGGCGGTGGTTCTTATCCTGTTCAGCTTCCTGCCTTCAGCACCGGGCTGTTTACCTGTTCCAGGCATGCCCGCGGTGCCCCTGGAGAAGGTGACCATCGGCACCTATAGCGGCGAGTGGTCAGGACTGATTTTCATCGCGGAGAAAAAAGGATATTTTACCGAGATTGGCCTGGATGCTGAGGTAAAGCTTTACGAGTCGGGGCCGGCCGCCATCAAAGACCTGGAAGCCCGCAAGCTGGATATTGCCGGGTCGGCCGAGTTCCCCTTTGTCAGCCTCAGCCCCGGTATGCCCGACCTGCGCATCATGGGGGCCATTACCAGGGCTGACACCATACAGGTCATCGCCCGCAAAGACCACGGCATCGCCAGCCCCCTGGATATGAAAGGCAAAGAGGTGGGCGTGGTATTTCAATCCAACGGTGACTACTACCTGGGGCTGTTCCTGCTTTATAACAATTTGGCGCTGTCAGACATAAAGAGGGTCAACATGTCGCCGCAGCAGATAACCGACAACCTGACGGCCGGGGATATAGGTGCTGTGATCATCTGGGAGCCGCACGTCTATAATCTCAGGGAGCGACTGGGTGACAAAGTGGTAACCTGGCCGGCGCAGGCGGGGCAGGACTTCTACTGGCTTGTCATCTCCCGCGACGAGGTGCTCAAGGCCAGGCCGACCCTGGGCGAGAAGTTTTTCAGCGCGATGATCAGAGCTGAGGCTTTTGCCGCGGAGCACCCGGAGGAGGCACAGGCCATCGTAGCGCAGCGCCTGAACGTCAGTGATGCCTATATAAAGTACACCTGGCCGAAATCAAAGCTCGAGGTTTCATTGCCCCAAGCGCTGCTTATCGTCATGGAGGACGAGGCGCGCTGGATGATAAAAAACGGACTGACGGCAGTAAACAAGGTGCCGAATTATATAAACTATATTTATTTTGACGGCATCCAGGCGGTAAAACCGGGGGCCGTAACGATTATTCGATAAGCGACTGTTATGAGGATAAGGACCCTCCTGCTGGTCACTGGCATTGTTTTCCTGGCTATGATGGCAACGTTGGTGACCGTATTCATGGTGACAGCTCAGGATGGGGTAAGGGGCAGGGAAAGCCGGGGTATCGCCACCAGTATTATTCGGTCGTTGCAGTCTCTAAGCGTATTGACCACTGAATATGTGGTGTACAGGGAGGAAAGGCCCGCATACCAGGTCTTGCAGATGCAGATATCGCTGGCAAAGATGCTGGATGAAGCCAGATTCGAGGGGGCAGAGGAGAAGGCTATTCTTGCCAGCATTATCGGCCTGAATAATAAATTCAGGTCCGATTTCGATCAATTGGTGCGGCTATACGGGCAGGAAGGGCAAAACGGCATTGTCCTTCAGACTGAGCTGGCAGAAAGGATCAAAAGCCGCATCCAGCTTGATATCGAGTTAATGGCAGGCGATGCCCTTCGCCTTTCAGATATCTTCGGCGCGAGAGTTGCCGTCACGCAAATGGTATCGGCTATAATTCTGGGCATCGCCTTTCTGATGATGATAGCCCTGGGAGTAATCTTATTCGTCGTGGCGTGGAGACGCATGCTGGTACCCCTGGTACAGCTCCAGAAAGGAACGCAGGTTATCGCCGAGGGTAAACTGGATTACAGGGTTGGCATCACGTCCCGTGATGAGATAGGGGAGCTGGCAACCAACTTCAACACCATGGCCGAGCGGCTGAAGTATTCTTATTCCGCGCTGGAGAGGTCCCGTGATGAACTGGAGATAAAGGTGCAGGAGAGGACGGTCGAATTGCAGAGGACGGCCGAGGAATTGCACCGCTCCAACATAGAACTGCAGCAGTTTGCCTATATAGCCTCGCACGACCTGCAGGAGCCCCTGCGCACCATATCAAGCTTCCTGCAACTCATCGAGAAGAGGTATGCTGACAGTATCGGTGGCGATGCAAAGGAATTTATAGGGTTCTCTGTGGCCGCGGCCAACCGGCTGCAGGATATGATCAGGGCTTTGCTGGAATACTCGAGGCTTCAGACACGTGGCAGTCCCTTTGGCGTGATAAAGACCCAGGCCGCGCTAAACGAGGCAATGAGCAACCTGGGTAAGGCGATAGAGGAAAGCGGGGCCAGCATCACCGCTGACCCCCTGCCCCAGACCTACGGGGACGGCGGGCAGATGGCGCGTCTCTTCCAGAACCTGTTGGCCAACTCCATTAAATTCCGCGGGAGCCAGCCGCCGGTCATACATGTATCGGCCGAAAAGAAGCAGGGGGAATGGCTCTTTTGCGTGAAGGATAACGGGATTGGCATGGATACGAAATACGCCGACCGCGTTTTCATTATCTTTCAGCGCCTGCATGGCCGGGACGTGCCCGGCATCGGCATCGGCCTGGCCGTGTGCAAGCGTATAGTTGAGCGCCACGGCGGCCGTATCTGGGTGGAATCTGAAACTGGTAAAGGTGCACGCTTTTGTTTTACAATTCCAGTAAGGGGTGTAGATAAAACATGAAAGACAGGTCTCACCTGAATCCCGTCAGGCTTCTACTGGTGGAGGACAGCCCGGCTGATGCCAGGCTTACGAGGGAGTCTTTGAAGGACTGCAAAGTAATGGTGGACTTGCACCATGTCAGGGACGGTGTAGAGGCCATGCAATACCTGCGCAGGGAAGGTAAATTCGCCGATGCGCAGCGTCCCGACCTGGTGATACTCGACCTTAATATGCCCAGGAAGGACGGCAGGGAGACGCTCGAGGAGATCAAGTCTGACCCAGACCTCAGGCGTATACCCGTTGTGATCCTCACTATCTCTGACTCTGAAGAGGATATACTCAAGACCTACAACCTGCACGCCAACGCGTACATCACAAAGCCCATAGACCTCGAACAGTTCTCCAGGGTAGTACATGAAATCGACAATTTCTGGTTTACCATAGTCAAGCTGCCTAATGGCTCGGGGATTTAATCTTTAAGGCTTTATGATAAATAGTGCCTCACGATTGGATTCGTCCACAGCAGTTAGTGATTATGGCAGCGGGAGGGATCAGTGGAACAAGACAAAATTAAAGCGCTGGTGATAGAGGACAACCCGGATGATGTGCGCCTGATCAAGGAGATGTTCAGGGAATGCGGCGTTGATACTATCGACCTCCAGTTCAGCGGATCGCTGGAAGATGGAATACGGCTACTGGGGGCCTCAACGTTTGACGTTGTATTAATTGACCTGGGATTGCCGGATAGCCAGGGGTTGGAAACCTTGAAGGCGGTCAGGACAAAATACCCGGAGATGCCCGCTGTGGTGCTCACAGGCCATGCTGATGAATTAACCGGTATGGAAGCGGTTCGTTGCGGGGCGCAGGATTACCTGATCAAGGGGCACACCGACGGCCATGCTCTGCAATCCTCCATCAGGTATGCTATCGAACGTGAAAAGCTGGAGAACCGGCTCCAGGATACTGCGGACCGCCTGCTCCGAATCGTGAACGGTACGGTGGACGCGCTGATCAAGATGGCAGAAATACGGGACATGTATAATGTTGGCCAGCAGCACCGCGTGGCCGGCCTGGCCGTCGCAATTGGGGGAGAGTTGGGTCTGCCCGCCGTGCAGATAGAGTGCGTCAGAACTGCCGCCCTGCTTCATGATATCGGCAAGGTGGCAATCCCCCCCGAGATATTGAACCGGCCGGAAAGACGGGGCCAGCTTGAGACCAGCATTGAGCAGACGCATGTGCAGGTGAGCTGTGATATTTTGCGTGGCATCGAGTTCCCCTGGCCTGTAACCGAAGTAGTTATGCAGCATCACGAGATGATGGATGGGTCAGGTTTTCCCGGGGGGCTTAAGGGCGACAGGATAATGATTGAGGCGCGCATACTGGCGGTGGCGGATGAAGTTGATGAAATGGCCGTGGCCCGGCCCTGGAGGCCTGTTACACCCGGCCTTGAGACGGCGCTCGCAACCATCTCTGAGAAAAGGGGCAAATCGTATGATCCCCGGGTGGTGGATGCCTGCCTGAAAGTATTCAGGGAAGGCAAATATAAATACGGGTAATCAAAGCCAGGGATAATGTCCCCTGCGCAGCGCCCACCCTTCCGGCCGCCGCCCTCGCGGCGGGCGATGTACATTCCAGTACACTGATGGCCGTCAGCCGGCTATCATCAGGCATAGTGCATCAGATCACTTTTTTTCTGATGATGCTCTGTTCGCGGCGGGGTCCGATGGAGATAACGTGGAACTGGCAGCCGATGAGGTCCTCCAGGCGCTTGATGTACCTGCGCGCGTTGCGCGGCAATTCCCTTGCCTTACGGGCGTCGCTGGTGTTGACCTTCCAGCCAGGCAATTCCTCGTATACGGGCGTGCAGCTCTCAAGGGCCGCCGCGTCCGCGGGGAAGCGGTCAACCGTCCTGCCGCCTATTTTGTAGCCTATGCATATTTTCACGGTATCCATCTCGTCAAGCACATCCAGGCGGGTGAGTATGCCGCTGGTAAAGCCGTTAAGATTGGTACTGTAGCGCCCTACCACGGCGTCGAACCAGCCGCAGCGGCGCGCCCTTCCCGTGGTGGTCCCATACTCGTGGGCGCGTTGCCTGATATATTCGCCGACCTCATCTTTGAGCTCGGTGGGCATGGGACCGCCTCCCACCCTGGTAGTGTAGGCTTTGAAAATA
>JAPLHM010000240.1 GCA_026389635.1 Chloroflexota bacterium
ATTGGCGGATTTCACCAAACCGTTGGTCAGGTCCTCTATTTTCTTCTTCCCGATTTGGAACTCCTTATCAAGCTGGCCGTTATCAATTCCGTCAGGGCTATTGGCTATAAACTCAAAGATGGCGCGGCTGAGCTTTGAATCGGGCAGTACCGCTTTATTTTTAGCGTCGTTGACCCGTGGCGGGGTTGCCGCTGTGGACCCACGCCTGGCCTGCATGGCAGCAGTTAAGTCATGCCACCCGTCGGAGTAGCCTCCAATTTCCACCCGCAGCTCATTCATCATTGCCGCGCTACCGGCCTGTCTCCGTTTCTCATAGGCTTTCCTCTTTGGCGGGTCGATAGAGAGCGTGTGGTTCAGTTCCTTGCTCATCTTTATACGGTCTGCCTGTTTTTCCTTTAGAAAAGAAACTACAGTAGCCCTGCGCCTCTTTTCAGCGGCCTGGCGCTGCTTGTCCCCGGCCTGGCGCCTTGCAGAGTCTTTGGTGGCCTGCTGCACCCGTCCGCTATCCTCAGTTGACAGGGTATGAAACAGGCTCTTCCTCTTCGCTGCAAGCTCATTCCGCAGCGATTTGAGGGTAGCTCTTTCCTTCGATACCAGGGTTGCCACGCTCTTTCTTATTGGCTCTAAATCAGCCTTCCTATGTGAAGTTGCCACATCTGCCTCCTTTCTACGGCCAAGCTCATCTTTCTGCAGCCCAGCAAGCTCTGCCCTGCGCTGGTCGTACGAATTGATAATATCCTGTGCCACATTACTCATTACTTCCTTCATCGGATTACCCTCTCCCTTAAAAAATTTTACACTGTGATTTCCGTATCCCGGATATTACAACCTTTTTTCCTGATATAACCGGCCCGAGGGGGGAGGGGTTGGGACGAAATAACACTAACCGGGCCTTAAATTGACGACTTCCAGGATGCCCCCTTGAGAATTGATGTTATACTAGGCTGCAGCTGCAGTCAGACCGACAGCTTCAGCATACTTCAGGTAAGTATCAACGCCGGCCGCAACAACCCTGGCCTCAATTGCCAATATCTCAATCCCTACCAGGCTTACACGCACCCACGCATCAACTACTAAACCTTTATCAAGTATTCGGTCGACTACCTCGACCAGGCTGGACGATGCCATTGATTTTTCTACTGCCATTACCATTACCTCCATTGTTTAATATATGTCAGCGGCGATGAGAAGAGGCCCCTCCCCCGTACCCAAATCCCACGGACATGAACACTCTAAGGCCTGGCACGGTGATTGACATCACCCTTTTAGTTAATTGCAGCGGCACCATGCGGGTAGGAAGAGAGAATTATTGACCCACCGCTGCCACACCCTGTTACCCTAACAGGCCACCACGAAAGTGCTAATTATAAGGGGCTATAGGATCATGGACGGAAAAAAGCGCGGGGTATCGCCGGTCAATTATTTATTTTGGGGACGCCTTAAAGGGGACCAGGCCGGTGCGCACGGCTGTGACGGCTGCCTGTGTCCTGTCAGACACATCTAACTTTGCCATTATGGATTGCACATGTTTCTTTACAGTGTCTTCGCTTATACACAGCGCCGTGCCTATTTCCCTGTTGCCTTTTCCCTCGGTTATCAATACGATGACATCGAGCTCGCGCTGCGTGAGATTACCATGGATAACCTTATCCGCCGTTTTAGCTGCCGGCGCAAGGCTTGTTACGTCGCTCACATTGAGGAAAACTTCATGCAATAAGCTTGCCTTGATCAGGATTCCCCCGCTGTTGACGGCCCTTATGGTATGCAGTAATAATTCGATGGAAGCATCTTTTAGAAGGTACCCCCCGGCGCCGGATTTTACGGCTTCTATTACATATGCATCGTCGTCGTACATGGTAAGCATGATAATCGAAATGGTTGGATAACGGCTCTTCAGTTCCCGCAATGCCTCCAAGCCACTCATTTTTGGCATATGGATATCCAGTAAAATTACGTCCGGGCAGCATTCTTTGGCTTTCTCAATAGCTTCCAATCCGTCTTCAGCCTCGCCAACGATTGTAATGTCACCAGAAGTGTCCAGCATTACACGCAAACCCCGGCGCACTACCGGATGATCATCCACCAGCATTACCTTAATCGGTGCATCTGTAACCATAATGTTATACTCTCCCATCAAAGGGTATCTTTATCATTACGCTGGTCCCCTTTCCACGTATGCTCTCAATGTTCAGGGTTCCCTGTAATAATTCCGCCCTTTTACGCATGCTTATAAGCCCGATCCCTTTTTTCTTTTGTATATCGGGGGAATCTTTGTCGAAGCCTTTACCATGGTCCTTAATCAATACATTAATATATTGCCCGTCATTTTGTATGCTGATATCGACCCCGCGGGTGCGTGTGTGTTTTTTTATATTGGTGAGGGCCTCATGTATGATGCGGTAGAGGCCGATCTCTATAGCCGGGGGATATCTCTGCGCAGAGGCGTCGAAATTGATCTTCCAACCGTTGTCCGCCTCGATCCTGTGTATCTCCTGGCTCAGGGTAGGGATAAGGCCCAGGTCCTTGAGCGCCGCCGGCTGGAGGCTATTGACTATCTCCCTGGATTCCTGGATTGCGTGCTTCATCTGAGCTTTGGCTTTACCGATCAAATCGGCATCAGGAGAGTTTGCCGGCAAATTGGATTCCATTCCCTGTAAATACTGAAAAGCCGCTGCCACGGTCTGAGCTACGCCGTCGTGTACCTCAAGGCAAATGCGCTCTCTTTCTGATTCCTGCGCAGTGATTGTGCTCTCGACAAGCCTGTGTAATTGTTCTACCAATTCCCTGTTTTTCTTTTCATTCTCCAATAGCGCAGCTTCAGCCTGCTTGCGCAGGGTGATATCGCGGGTGATAGCAAGAAGGGATATTATTCTCCCCTCATCGTCACGTTCCGGCACAATGCGGGTCTGAAAGTATTTTAGGCCTGAGGGCGTTGGCAATTCTTGCTCAACCTCCTGCTGCTGGCCTGTTTTGAGGGCCCGCCTCAACGATTTATCCACGAACTCAGCCAGCCCGGTTGGCGCACCGAGCTCCTTGGGCGTTTTTCCAATAAGTGCACTCAATGGTAGTCCAAGACTGTATTCGACCGCTTTATTACAATAGAGGTAGCGCAGGTCGGCATCAAAACGCACGATCATATCAGGGACGTTTTCAACCAGGGTGGCAATCTCTCGCTCACTTTTGCGCAGCGCTTCTTCAGCAAGCTTGCGTGCGGTAATATTCTGCCCCTGGGCAATAGTAGCTATGATTGTCTTGCCATCTCCGGCATATATTGCGGCCGAATTCCAGAGGACAGCACGCTCAGTCCCATCGGTATGTAATATGCTTATTTCCACAGCTTCCAAGCGTTCTCCGGCAAGCGAACGTTTAATATGGGACATGGACTCAGCCCTCTTATCTGAAGGGAACAGGATACTCAGTTGCTTACCCATAACGTATTCAGATTTCAGCCCCGTCAGAGATTCAAAAGCGCGGTTGAAACGTGTGATACGCAACTTTGGATCCCACACTATGATGGGTGCATTGGCATAATCTAATAGATTCCCCAAGTAATCTTTGGCCAGACGCAGTTCTTCCTGTGCCTGTCTGCGCTCGGTGATGTCGGTCAGCAGTGCTGTGACGCCTACGATTTCTCCATTTTCATATATGGGTCGGCTGGACGTGCGTACAAATATTATCCTGCCGTCTTTATCCAGCACGCGGGATTCCCACGGTTCCAGTTGCCCGCATAACAGGCGGTTGAAACTGTCCAAAACGCCGGGCAGGTCATCCGGGTAAACAAACGGGGTAAAAGGTTTCCCTATTAAGTCATTGACCTTGTACCTGGTAACGCGCTCAATGGCCGGGCTGATATAGGTTATATTTCCCTGGGTGTCCAGTGTGTACAGGACATCGTTGATATTCTCTACAAGCGCACGGTATTTTCCTTCGATTGCTCTCTGCGCCTCCTCGGCCCTTTTATATTTATCAATATTCTGAAATGTCCCAATAAATTTTACTACTTTATCGCCGCTGTAAACGGCTTTTCCAAGCGACCGTATCCAAATCTTATCTTTGCTGCCTCGAGGAATGAAAAGGGATTCAAGATCGTAAGGTTCGCCCGTTTCCGCAGCTTTCTTCAATACCGCCTCTACAGCTGGCCTGGATTCGGGCGCATAGAAATTCAGGGCTTCTTCCAGCTTCGGCTGATATCCCGGCTCGACTCCGTGGATTCGACCGACCTCTTCCGACCATGTGACCTGATCGGTCGAGAGGTCAAGCTCCCAACCACCAACCTTTGCCATGTCGCCGGTCGCCTGGAGCAACTCATTGCTCTCCCGTAGCGTCTCCTCTGCCTGCTTGCGCTCGGTGATT
>JAPLHM010000064.1 GCA_026389635.1 Chloroflexota bacterium
CCGTTCTCCCGTGCATACTGGCGCAGGCGGAAGTGGTCGTAAAAAAGTGTGGACAGCATGCGCATGCGGCGGTGCTCCTCGGGGAAGGTATAATTGTGGGTATCCAAGATAATTTTGGCTATGTCCGGCCTGTGGGGGAGGTTGAAAGTGCCGCCCTCGGGGTGATTGAGGTGGATGGCGATCAGATTGGTCAGTTCAGAATCCAGGCAGGCCACCAGCATTGAAGGGTCGTAAAACGTGCCCCCGCCGTCGCGGTATCGCTGCCCGTTTAGCTCGGTCGGCTCTATATACGTATTCATGCTCCAGCCGGCAACAACGGCCTTGATGATGGGGGCTTCCAGTACCTTCCAGGTACGGCCGCCGAACTCGAAATGCCTGTCCGGTTCAGTCATGCCCAGGAAATCGGTGAAGCCGTCAGTACGGGCCGCAGTTACGGTCAGCGGGAGGTGTAGGTCGTCAAATGTGAGCTTCTCAGGGCCGGCAATCCCCGTATATTCTTTAAGTCTTGCTGCCAGGAAATCCTGCAGGGGATCGAGGTTGCCCCATCCCTGCCAGAAGCGGACAGGGTTGCGGTTTATGCTGACGAGTTTGTCGGTCTGCAGGTTGGCGATGAAGTTCTCAAGGTCCTCCAGGGCATGCTGCGCCGCCGGCCGATACATATCGGGGTAAATTGAGGCGGCCACCTGTATGGCGTGAAAGAAGCTGTTGAGTACGCCGGCTGAGACACCATAAATCTGCTTTATGGCCCCGCCGCCGTTCCTGAAGCCCTCGTCCACAGCGCGCGCCGTAACCAGTCCTCCAAGTATGCCCGAAAAGCCGCCTGCACCATATATGATATTGGCTGGCTGGTCAAAGGGGAAGCTGTCCATCTGGCCGTCGAGTATCTTTTTAAAGCCAGCTATGATGGCAACGCGGTTTTGCGAGGATTCCCGCATGTTGGTGGCGGCCTCGGTAGAGCCCACGTAAGGCAGGTCTACCATCCCGATGGTGGGCATCGGTCCCCGTGATTTAAACGCAGTCATGGAGAAGCCTGGCTGCTTTTCCTTAACGGTCCGGAACAGTTCGCGCTGGCGGCGCAGCAGGTCGAGGTAATAATCGGCCAACATAGTCTGGTTGCGCTCGTGCTGTGAGTGCATGATGAATACGGTGGTAATGAAATTGGGCTTCCATTGACGAATCACGGCGTGCGGTTTACTGCGCAGAATAGGCCTGGGATCGGAGGCCTCGAGGTCGGCTACCATAGCGCCGGCGTCCACGATGGGCGGGCGGCAGTCGTAGACATATTGTCCGTTGACGGTGGATGGACTGGTGGATAGCAGGGTACTGACCGCGGCTATCACCGCGTGTACTAGCGGAGCATCCTGCGGCGGACCGAGGTGCTTGAACTGGTAAGGGCACTGCAGGCTGTCGTCCGGCGGCCCGAACATGGTGAAGATGGCGTCGCGGTTGATGGTGCAGATGTAAAGCGGGATGCCGAGGTCTGAAACCATTAAATGTAGTGGCGTTGCTTTAGCTGCGCCCGTATAAGCTCTCAATCGCTTCTCCAACCACTTCCTCAAAGGGTCCAGGTTGGAGCGCCCGTACCAGATATTAATATTGAACGTACGTATCTGCCACCCGCGCGCCCCGGACAAGAATTTGCGGAGGTCCTTCACGGCCATTGAAGCCTTGCCCCACCTGGCCGGATCCTTCTTCGCCGCAAGCGCCAGCGCAAATGCTGTAGCTACCAGCGCCCCGCCGCTTACCCCGTAAATACGCCCGATCGGCTTATTCTCTTTCAGGAGTGCTGCGGCGCGGTCGAGTTCCCTGACTATGAAAGGCAGGTCGCCCAATTTGGCGGACTGGAAGATGATGGACGGTTCAGCAGCCATACGATAGTTTAGCAGAAATCA
>JAPLHM010000157.1 GCA_026389635.1 Chloroflexota bacterium
AGTTAATTGACTGAGGAGACGAGAAATGAAAACCAGGATGACCGAACTTTTTGGCATCAAGCATCCCATCATGTGCGGCGGCATGATGTGGCTGTGCAAACCCGACCTCTGCGCGGCCATCAGCAACGCGGGAGCGCTGGGCAATATCACGGCCGCCAATTACAATACCGGTGAAGAGCTGCGCACGGCTATTAAAGAAACAAGGGAGAAGACGGACAGGCCGTTTTCTGTGAACCTGTCGCTGCTTCCCTCCTTCCGCATAACTAAGGAGATGTACCTTGAATGGTTCAACGCCTGCCTGGCTGAGAAGGTGGCCGCCTTCGAGATCTCGGGCACGCCGGTGGATAAATTCTTCGGGCCGGACGCCATCAAGCGCGGGCATGACGCCGGCGCTAAATTCATACACAAACTCGGGTCCGTCAGGCATGCCGTCCACGCCGAGCATGCCGGATACGACGCCGTCATAGCAGCAGGAGTGGAGGAGGGTGGGCATCCCCTGATGGACGACGTTACCACCATGGTGCTCACCCCGCGCATGGCCGAGACGGTTAAAATACCCGTCATCACCACCGGAGGCATCGCCGATGGCAGGACCCTGGCGGCGGCGCTGGTTCTGGGCGCCGAGGGTGTCATGATGGCCTCACGGTTTATGGCCACCACGGAGTGCCGCATGAACCACAAGGTCAAGGACGAGTTGGTCAATCACCAGGAGTTCGATACATATCTTTACGGCAAGACCATTGGATTCCAGGGCCGCGCCATGAAGAACCAGGTGCTCACGCAGATTCAAGACATGGAGGCCAAGCACGCAACTCTCAACGAGCTGGCGCCCTTCCTGTCAGGCCTGCGCCAGACGGCTATCTGGGACGAGGGCGATATCGAGGCCGGCCTGGTCCCCGTAGGACAGTCCATCGGCCTCATCCACGACGTGGTTACCTGCAAGGAACTGGTGGAGAGGATGGTTAAACAGGCAGAGGCCCTGCTCAGCGGCTCGCGCCTCAAATAAAAGCGGATATCCGCAGGGAAAATAAAAGGGGAAGCGGTACACCGCTTCCCCTTTTTCTATCTGTAAAACGGTTACTCAGGCCAGCATTGAATTGGATTTCTTGATGGTGGCCTCGGCCTCGGCCATGATCCTGTCCATAAGCTCGGGGATCGTGGGCAGGTCGTTGCAGGCCCCTAATATCTGCCCTGCGAAGAAGATGCCTTCCTTCATATTGCCGTCGTAGAGTGCCAGCCCGTGACGGCGGTAACCGGCAGCCTGGCGTGCCTGTACCCAGAAAGGATGTTCACTGTCCGCTCCCATCATGGTGAAGCTCATGCCTATGAACTGCGGCCAACTCAGCCTGAGCAGTTGCCTGGTTTCGTAGGCGCCGCGGAAGGCGTCAACCATGGGGAACCCGCCCCTGGCAATGCGCTCTGTGACAGGTGTCTTGAGCGCGCGGCCGCGCAGGCCATCGAACTTGGTGCTTACGATGGTATCGTTCTCGCCGGCCTTAAGGCACAGTTGCTTGAAGTTCTCGTGAACCATGCTCTCCTTAGTCAAGGCGAAGCGCGTGCCCATTGAGACGCCGCTGGCGCCCAGCGCTAAAGCCGCTGCCAGGCCCTTGCCATCGCCGTAGCCGCCGGCCGATATGATGGGTATCTTGACCTTGCCGGCCACGATGGGAAGCATGACCAGAGTGGAAGCCTCCTCACCGTGCGCCGCTGCCTCGGCGCCGGTCACGATGATGGCGTCGCAGCCCAGTTCAGCGGCCTTGATGGCGTGTTTGACAAAGGCAGTGGTGCCGATAACCTTGCCGCCGTACTTGTGCACGTCGTCGATAAACCAGGGCTTGCCCAGCGTGTAGTTTACTACAGGAACCTTCTCCTCAATGGCCACCTGGATGGTGTCACGGGCCACCTGCCCCAGTATCAGTAGCTGGTTGATGCCGAAGGGCTTATCTGTCAGCTTGCGGATGTCCTGTATCATCTTGCCGGTCTCTTCCGGAGTGCACCTGGCCGTGGCGAATATGCCCAGGCCGCCCGCGTTACATACGGCAGCTACAAGCTCCGGCGTGGTGATCCAGTTCATGCCTGCCAGCATAATGGGGTGTTTGCATCCGAACAGCTCGGTCATACGGGTCCTGATCATCAGTCGCTCCTTATGAAAATGAATTTCAGGCGCCGTGTAAAATATCGCATACGGTTGAAATAAAACGCATGCGCTGAATTTGAATGACGCCTGCTGGGGTGCTATTATAAAGCATGATGCTTTGAATCTCAAGGCATTTTTTAATTTGGGGCACACGCTCCCCCGAGTTTGCGGATTGTGAGAGGATTGATTTTATGAATACGGACATAATGAAGGACCTGGATCCCCTGTTTAACCCCAAATCAGTAGCTCACATAGGGGCCACCAACAACCGCAACAAGTGGGGCTTCTCCACCATCACCAGCCTTATCCAGAGCTATAAAGGGCCTATTTACCCCGTCAATACGAAAGAGGCGGAGATACAGGGCCTCAAGGTATATCCAAGGGTCACCGATATCCCGGGAGCGGTCGATATGGCCGTCTTCACCATCCCGGCCGAGCGCGTGGCCGGCGTCATGCAGGACTGCGTTCAGAAGGGTGTTAAGGCGGCGGTCATCATATCCGCCGGCTTCGCGGAGATAGGTCCCACTGGACAGAAGCTCCAGGATGAGGTGCTGGCCATAGCGCGCAAAGGCAATATCAGGTTTATCGGCCCCAACTGCATGGGATACTGGAGCGCGTCGTCTTCCCTGGCAGCCTTCATGATGCCCCTGCTGGTGAGGGACGGGCCGTTGGCCTTCGTCTCACAGGGAGGCAATGTCGGCGCTGCTGTAGTCGTGGCCGGCTACGAGCGGGGTGTGGGCTTCAAGCACTACGTGAGCTGCGGCTGCGCGGCGGATATACAGATCGAGGATTACATCGACTACTTCGGGCAGGACCCCAAAGTCAAAGTGATCATGACCTACATCGAGGGACTTAATAACGGCGCACGGTTCATGGATATAGTTTCAAAGGTGACTCGCCACAAGCCCGTGATCGTGCTCAAGCCGGGTAAAACGGCGGCGGCGGCCGAGGCCATCAGGTCTCATTCCGGCGCTATGGCCGGCAGCGATGCCATATACGACGTAGCCTTCAAGAAGATGGGCGCCATGCGGGTTGACAGTCCCGAGGAGATGCTCGACGTCGCCATCGGC
>JAPLHM010000016.1 GCA_026389635.1 Chloroflexota bacterium
GCTGCACCAGGATGTGAAAGACCTGCCGGTCGACATACTGACGTCCATTTAAAGCGGCGGCCTTTTACTAATCCATTCTTTTTTTGTCACAACGCCTGGTCAGATCGCCAGGGCAAAGTTGAGGTAAAGCTGGGCGGCCTGCACTACCTGTCCAAAAACAACCGACTCTTCGGGCGTGTGCGCAGTCTCGAGCCGCCCCGGTCCCAGTATGATTGGATCAACGCCGGCCCCCCACAGTACATTGCCGTCTGAATGGCTGCGGAAGTCCTGCGTTTCCCAGGGTACCTTCATGCCCTTGCACACCTCGCGCAGCGTGCGCACCAGGGGCCTGTCCTGCGAGATACGGTAACCCGACTGCGTGTTCTCAAACCTGATATAAGCGTCGAGCGAGGGTATAACCTTGCCTGCATCCTCTACCAGGTGCTCCAGGTCGGCCTTGAGCACATCCATACGTGAATCAGGAGGAAGATGCAGGTCCAGCCAGGCTTCACAGGTATCCGGGACCACGAACCCGCCGGGGAAGCCCGAAAGTTGCCTGATGTTATATACCAGTCCGCTGGGAACCGTGGTGGTGTACCCGGTGACCTGCAGCAGGAGCTTGAGCATGTTCTCAATGGCGTTCCTTCCCAGTTCGGGCATTGAGGAATGCGCCTTCTTACCGCGGGTGCGCAAAAGGACTTCCAGGTACCCGTAGTGGCCCAGGCAGGGCAGCATGTTGGTCGGCTCGGCGACCACAGCCCAGGGAAAGCGGTACTCACGCACCAGTGTCTTAGCGCCGTCGCTCTCCTCCTCCTCCCCCACTACCAGCGCCATTCCCACCGAGGGGAACCTGCCCTTTTTTTCCGCCAGCAACGTAAAGGCCTCGATCATAGCGGCGCAGCCCGCTTTCATATCCGAACTGCCCAGGCCGCAGGCCCTTTCATCCTCCTCGTAGAACCCGAAATCATCCAGGTCGTGCGCCGCCACGGTATCTAAGTGTCCTACGAAACAAAGGTCTACCTCGTCGGTCCTGGGTGGCAATACCACGATGTTATAGCGGTTCTCATCCACCGCCTGCCTCTTCACGTTAAGCCCGGCCGACCTCAGGTAATCCTCGCTGAAGAGCAGTATCTCCTCTTCCTTACCTGATGGACTGTAAATATCCACCAGGTCCTTGAGGAGCTTTTTAAGTCTATCCGGCTTTATCTCAGCCGCTGCGCCTGTGCTCGGTGCCATTCTTCTTCCCTCTCAGGCTGCGTTTCTTCTCCTTCTGTTGCTCTGTAGCTGCCGGGTTATAGGTCATGTAGATATGCTGCTGCGGGTTGACAAAACCCTTGTCGCGGAAGAAATGCAGGGCCGGCAGGTTATCCGCCTCCGTATCCACCATGAAAATGCGTACGCCGGCCTCTATCATTTTGTCCTCGAATTTATGGAAAAGGCGGCTGGCCACGCCCAGCCTCTGGAACTCCGGGGACACCACCAACCAGACCAGGTAACCGTATTTCCAGGCCGACTTCTTCTTGGTGACCACGTTGCCCAGGGCAAAGCCCACGATCTGACCCTCCAGCGCCGCCACCAGGCAGTATTCCGTATCCTCGTTAAACATGGAAATGACCTCGAACTCATCCCACGTGCGGTAAAGAGTGGGCGTTTTATCGGCGGTGAAGACCTGCTCACCCAGGTGAAAGACGACGGGTATGTCATCTACACCCATCTCCCTGACCTCGATATCTATCTTCTTCCTGCCGCCGTTCTCCTCGTGATCAGGCAAGGCCGCAGGCCGGCGTTTTTCAGCCTCATTGCGCTGCCCTGCAGCGCCGTTATTGCTCACCTAATCCTCCTGATACATTAGAATTGGTAGCCCAGGGCACGCGCCTTGTCGTAACACTTTTTGGCCTCAGTAGTGCGTTTGAGCGTCTCCAAAGTCAGCCCCTTGCTGTACCACAGCGCCGGGTTATTGGGATCAAGGGCCAGCGCCCTGTCGAAAGCTACGATCGCCTCCTCGTACCTCCTCAGTTCGTGCAGGGCCTTGGCCTTGTACCCCCAGGGAAACGCGTTTGTGGCATTGAGCGAGATGGATTTGTCGGTTGATTTAAGCACATCTTCATAGAGCAGGCTCTTCATCTGGGCGTAGGTCCACCTGTCCCAGAGGTCCGCGTTGCCAGGGTCCAGCGATGCCGCTTTGGCATAACACGGGACAGCTTCCTTGAATTTTTCCTGGGCCCTGAGCGCTTCGCCTTTATTTTCCCAGTAGACAGTGTTATTGCCGTCGATGGCAATTGCTTTATCTATACTTTCAATAGCCTTGTCAAACTGGCTCTTGTTAAAGTAAGAGACCCCTCTGTAATTCCAGGCATCGGCAAAATTTGGGTCGAGCTGGATAGCCAGGTCATAGCTGGCGACGGCCTGGTCAAACCTTTTCATGGCGTCCAGCGCCTGTGCCTTATTGAAGTAGACCGCCGGGTTGGAAGGGTCCTTTTCAAGCGCACGGTCAAAATTGAGGATTGCCTTATCAAATGCCCCTTTGGTATAAAGATCTATGCCCTGTTCATTGAAGGCAATGGCCTCGGGGTTGCTCTTGTATCCCTGCGGCCCGGACTGGCAGGCGGCTACAGAAAACACCATCAGCGCAAGCGCGAGAGCCGCCACGTAAAACCACGTTTGTTTAATAACAGTAATCCACTTTTCCATAATTATCCCTTATTTAGATTTATTATTGACGTTATCTTGACAGGTTTTATCACGGAATTGTAGCACCAGACCCCCTGCAAGTAAATTTTCACACGGACGGTAGATACGCTTGACGACGGCAATAAAAGGTCATTGACACATCAATACGTGTAATGTAACATTGCCCTCGAACGTAGGAGCGGTTTGAAATATACCGTCCTTCAGCGCAGAATATTAACGGGACCAGCGGCAGGCCGATAGCCTGCATACTTGAAATATCAGGAGGAGGAAGTCATGAAATTTTTAAAGGTAACCCTGGCAGTATTGTTCATCGCCGTACTACTGGCCAGCTGCGCTCCAGCCGTCCAACCCGCACCTCCGACCCAGGAACCAACCCCGACCCCGGCGCCCGCTACACCGGAGGCATCGAAACCTGTCGCGCCTGCGGTACCACAGCCCTCCACATCTTCCGGTTCGTTCGAATTCCTTAACCCTGAGCAACGTATCTCATTACCGGTGGGCGTAACTTTTGTCATCACTGTAAATGCCAACCCCACGACCGGCTATACCTGGAAAGAGACTTATGACAGTACCATGCTCAAGCTGGTTAAACGCTATACCCCTGCAGACTCTGGAATAGTGGGAGCGGGCGGGGTAGAGCATTTCGAGTTCGAGGGAATTCGCACCGGCGAGACTGAGATATCTTTGAACTACTGGCGCTCTTTCGATCCAAATAATCCGCCTCTTGAAACCAAGAATTTTAAAGTTACTATAAAGTAGAATCGCTAATGCTGATTTTTCCCAGTAGACCGCGTTGTTGCCGTCGATGGCAATTGCTTTATCTATACTTTCAATAGCCTTGTCAAACTGGCTCAGGTCAAAGTAAGAGACCCCTCTGTAATTCCAGGCATCGGCAAAATTTGGGTCGAGCTGGATGGTCTGGTCATAGTCGGCGATGGCCTGGTCAAACCTTTTCATGGCGTCCAGCGCCTGTGCCTTATTGA
>JAPLHM010000122.1 GCA_026389635.1 Chloroflexota bacterium
GGCCCTGCTCGACCGGCTGATGCTCGACCCAAAGCGGCTGAAAGGGATGTCGGAGGACGTGAAAACGGTGGCTGCGCTGCCCGACCCCGTGGGCGAGATAATCGAGGAGCGCACCCTGTCCAACGGCCTCTTGCTGACCAAGAAGCGCGTGCCGCTGGGCGTAATAGGCGCCATATACGAGAGCAGGCCCAACGTGACGGTGGACATATCCGCGCTCTGCCTCAAAGCCGGGAATGCCGTGATATTGCGCGGCGGCAAGGAATGCGCACGTTCCAACCTGGCGCTGGCGGGTACCGTGCAGCAGGCCGCTTACAAGGCCGGCATACCGGTGGGAGCGGTGCAGTTCATCGAATCGCCCGACCGCAGCCTTGTCGATCACATGCTGAAAATGAAAGAGTTTATCGACCTCGTCATCCCGCGAGGAGGGGCTTCTCTCATCAAGTTCGTGAGGGACAACGCAGCCATGGCGGTGGTTGCCGGCGGCATCGGTGTCTGCCACCTGTATGTAGACAGCACAGCGGATATCGCAAAGGCCTCGGCCATCTCCTACAATGCCAAGGTGCAACGTCCCACCGTGTGCAACGCCCTCGACTGCGTGCTGGTGCACAGAGATACCGCAGCTAATTTCCTTCCTGCCATGGCCAAAGAGCTGGCAAAGGCCGAGGTGGAGCTGCATTGCGACCACCGTTCGCTGGGGATACTTAAATCAATTGATGGGCTGACCATCAAGCCTGCCGTGGATGACGACTGGGGCAGGGAATACCTGGCCCTGGTGATGGCAGTTAAAGTCGTGGATTCACTGGATGAAGCCCTGGAGCATATCGACCGCTACGGTTCGGGTCATTCGGAGGCCATAGCCAGCGAGGACAAGACTTCGATCCAGCGATTCTTAAACGAGGTGGACGCCGCCTGTGTGTATGCCAATGCCAGCACACGCTTCACCGACGGGGCGCAGTTCGGCATGGGCGCGGAGATCGGCATCAGCACGCAGAAGTTCCACGCCCGCGGTCCCATGGCGCTTAAAGAGATCACGAGCTACAAGTGGTGCATAACAGGCAGTGGACAGGTAAGGCCGTAGGAAATATCTTAAACTCCCCAACCCGACCATTACTGCAAAAAGTAAAAAACGCTAGGCTAATGGGCATAGGCCTGTGAAAATATCACGCACTGGGACACCTTCATTTCACCTGCTGGCCAAGCCGGTGGGGCCGACATGCAACCTCGAATGTAAATACTGCTTCTTCCTGGCCAAAGATAAGCTGTACCCCGGGAGCAGTTTCCGCATGGACGAAGAACTGCTGGAGAACTATATCATCCAGTTAATAGAAGCCAGTCCCGGCCCCGAGGTTACCGTGGCCTGGCAGGGTGGGGAACCGACGCTGATGGGACTCGATTTCTTCAGGCGCTCTATTGAAGTGGAAAGAAAATACGCCAGGCCCGGCATGAGGGTACTTAACACGATCCAGACGAACGGAACCCTTATCGACGATGACTGGGCAGCATTTCTCAAGGACAATAATTTCCTGGTCGGCATCAGCATCGACGGCCCACGGGCATTGCACGATTGTTACCGCGTGGATAAAGGGGGATCGCCTACCTTTGACAGGGTCATGCGCGGGCTGAAATTCCTGCAGAAGCGCAGCGTAGACTGGAATATCCTGGCCGCCGTCCACGCGGCGAATGCCGATCACCCACTGGAGGTTTACCGGTTCTTTAGGGACGATTGCAATGCCAAATTCATCCAGTTCATACCGATCGTCGAACGGTTGAGGGAACCGGGCACGTCACTCGGCAATAAGGTCACGGACAGGTCGGTAAAGCCGGCCCAGTTCGGCAAATTCATGATCACCGTATTTGAAGATTGGGTGCGCGGTGACATTGGCGCCGTGTACGTGCAGATGTTCGATGCCGCGCTGGCAAACTGGCACGGCGTGCCTTCCGGCCTTTGCGTATCTTCAGCAACCTGCGGCACGGCGCTCGTGATGGAACATAACGGCGATGTCTACTCCTGCGACCATTTCGTCGATCCCGGGTACAGGCTCGGCAATATCAATAGCGGGCATCTAAGAGAGCTTGTGGCATCAGATCAGCAATTTAAATTCGGGCTGAATAAAGTTAACGGGTTGCCGATGTGCTGCCGGCACTGCGAAGTACTGTTCGCCTGTCACGGAGGCTGCCCCAAAGACCGCTTCAAACCGGCGACTGACGGCGAACCTGGTCTGAATTACCTGTGTGCCGGCTTCAGGATGTTCTTCAGGCACGTCGATAGGCCGATGCGCGATATGTCTCGCCTGCTGAGCAGGGGGGAACCGCCAGCGAATATTATGGGCTCTATGAAAAAAAATAAAGGGTATTGAAAAACCGCGTGCTACAAGAGTATAATCTCCGCGACATTTAAAGAGGAGGCTGGTACATATGGGAAGCGTGATAGGAAACATTCTACCGGAAGCCGTAGCGGTCGCGATCAGCCCCATCCCGATCATAGCCCTGATACTGATGCTCTTTTCAAAAAAAGCCCGCAACAACAGCCTTGCTTTCCTCGTCGGCTGGATAGTGGGCCTGGCTGCAGTCTGCGCCATAGTCATGGCCATCGGCAGCACGCAGAACATGTCGGCCGGCAGCGGCGCTTCCAACGCCAGCTACGGGCTGAAGATCATACTGGGCCTGCTGCTGCTCTTTATGGCCTATAGGAACTGGAAAAAACGTCCGGGGCCCGGCGAGCAGCCCAAGATGCCCGGCTGGATGTCGACTATCGATACGCTCAAACCAGGCAGGGCTTTCCTGCTGGCAGTGCTGCTGGCAGGTGTGAACCCCAAGAACCTGGCGCTTACGATGGCCGCAACGCTGGACGTAGTGCAGAAAGGAATTGCAACGGGCAAGGCAGTCATAGCCCTGGCCGTCTTCATACTGATCGCGAGCCTTACAATATTGCTGCCCGTGCTGATCAACCTGTTCATGGGAGACAAATCAGCCAAGATACTCAATACCTGGAAAACCTGGCTGACAGCAAACAACAGCACCGTGATGTTCATCCTCCTGCTTGTTTTCGGCTTTGTGCTGCTGGGCAAGGGCATGGCCGGGCTATCCGGATAAATTAAATACCGGGAGGTAAGAGGTCATGACCGAGCAATTCAAGGGCGTCATGGGGCGCACCATAGATGAATCGAAGCAATACTGGCCAGACCCGGTACGGCCCCGGGAGGGCGCCCCCAACATCATATACTGGGTAATAGACGACACCGGCTTCGGGCAACTCAGCCCTTACGGCGGGCTGATTGAGATGCCCACTCTACAGAGGCTGGCGGATAACGGGCTGATTTACAACAATTTCCACACCACGGCGCTCTGCTCCCCCACGCGCTCCTGCCTGCTGACCGGGCGCAATCACCACTCCAATCACATGGCCTCCATCACCGAGATCGCCACCGGATTCCCCGGCAGCGATGGCTGCATCCCTTTTGAAAACGGGTTCCTTTCCGAGATGCTGACGCCGCGCGGGTACGCAGCATGGGCCGTGGGCAAATGGCATCTGACTCCTGCCCAGGAAGTGCACATGGCTGCCACCCGCGAACGCTGGCCGCTGGGACGGGGCTTCGAAAGATATTATGGCTTCATGTGGGGTGACACCGACCAGTGGAAACCGGACCTTACACATGACAATCATTTCATCCCGGTACCCGACAGGAAGCCTTACTACCACCTCAGTGAGGATATAACGGACAAGGCAATCGAATTCATCAAGGACCTCAAATCCGTTACCCCCAGCAAGCCCTTCTTCCTCTACATGGCCTACGGCGCCAACCACGCCCCGCACCACGCTCCCAAGGAATGGATCGAAAAGTACAAGGGCAAGTTCGACATGGGCTGGGACAAGTGCCGCGAGATAGTCCACAAGAGGCAGATCGATATGGGCATCATACCTCCGGGCACCGACCTGCCGGCCCACGACCCAGATGTGCCGGCGTGGGACAGCTTCTCCGCCGATGAGAAAAGATTGGCTGCACGCTTCATGGAGGCCTTT
>JAPLHM010000033.1 GCA_026389635.1 Chloroflexota bacterium
AGGCTTCACGGTACTTAAGGACGCCGTTAAAGACGCGGACTTTGTTATCGAAGCGGCCCCGGAGATCATGGAACTCAAGCAGAAGATATTTAAGGAGTGCGATGAGCACGCTCCCAAGCATGCTATTTTAACCACCAATACATCCAACATGAGCATCACCAAGATCGCTTCGGCGACCAATCGGCCCGACAAGGTGGCGGGACTGCATTTTTTCAATCCAGTGGTCATGATGACCCTGGCCGAGGTGATCAGGGGCGAGAAGACATCCAATGAGACTATGGACGTGAGCTTTGACCTGATGAAAACCTGGAAGAATTTCAGGGGCGCCATGGTTCCCATCAGGGTTGAGAAAGACACCCCGAGCTTCGTTTACAACAGGCTTGGAGCCCCGGTCGCCCTTTATATGTCCGAACTCCTGGAGAAAGGCGTGGTGACTCCCGAGGCTGCCGATGCAAAGGTTAAATCCATCGGCGCACCCATGGGCCCCTTTGAGACGTTTGATTTCGTGGGACTCGATGTCATATACCACAGCCAGGAATACCTGTCCGGCGTACTTTCACCGGAGTATAAACCGCGCGGCTGGCTTGAGAAGAAAATGAAGTCCGGCGAGCTGGGCAAAAAGACCGGCAAAGGTCTTTTCGATTGGGCCGCCGGCCGCCCTGCCATCGATTTGGCAAAAGCCGATCCAAATTTCGACCCCATGGATATTATCTGCCTGCAGGTGAATGAAGGTACCAAGCTGATCGAGGCAGGCGTCGTTAAGACCCCCGCCGAGATAGACCAGGCCATGATACACGGCGGCGGAGGCATATTCGGACCGTTCGCGCTGGCCAAGGGCATGGGCTGGGCTGCCGTGGCCGAGAGGTGCGATTCCATCTCTAAGAGGACAGGCATCAAGCAGTTTATGCCGACAGAGACCCTCAAAAAGGGCGATATCACTATCTAAGAAAGGATACAACTGCGGACTACAGTCAGGGTTGGTTACCGGGCAATTATCTGATACCGGGAAAAGCGGTTAAGGGTTAGACCGGCGGCCAACCCTGATTATTTACCAGGACAATCAGGTAGTAGGCTACGGGGGCCACCAGCAGGTGGCTGTCGATGCGGTCAAGTATGCCGCCGTGCCCGGGCAGTAAACTGCCGGCGTCCTTGGCATGCATATTTCGTTTCAAAAGTGATTCCACCAGGTCGCCCAGTTGTGCGAATATGCCTATGATCAACCCTGCCGCAATCATTTGCCAGTAATAGAGGGGCAGCTTGAATGCGATTGAGAGTATAACGGCAATAATAATCGATATTGCCAGCCCCCCGGCCGATCCCTCCCACGTTTTACCGGGGCTCACGGATGATGCCATGGCATGTTTGCCCAGGTTGCTGCCCACCACATAGGCGCCTACGTCACAAAGTGCTGTGCACGAGAGTACCAGAAAAATCCAGCCAATCCCATTTTCCATCAGGCGGATCTGGACATAGAAGGAAATCAGCCACCCGATATAGAGGATGCCGGCGACGGTCCATCCCCAGTTGATGAAGGCGTTGTCCTTGTTTGTTCTGAACAGCAGCCATATGAGTGGAATGAGCGTCATTAAGACCATTATAAATGGCAGGGTAAAATCCCGGGGATACGACAGGAAGGGGAAATCATATTGCTGAATATAGGCGTTAACGATCAACAGGATGGAAAAAACTATGCCAAGCCAGCTTAAAGGCTGGACACCCCGGCTTTTTACGATCCGGTAAAACTCAAGGCTGGCGAGGGTTGCTATGATACAAACAGCAGCGGCGAACGGGATACCGCCTATGCAGACAAATATTGCCACAATGACGGCTATGGCCAGGCCTGTTACTATTCGCTTTACTATCATATAGATTCCCCGGTAATAAACGCGAATGGCCGGTGCTGCGGCGGCCAATGGGTCCCGTGGCAATTGATGATGGGCAGGGAGTTTATACTTCCAGTATCTCCGCTTCCTTGTCCTTGCCGATCCTGTTGATGGAATCGATGTGGCTGTCTGTGAGCTTCTGTGTATTTTCGGAGGCCCGTATACTCTGATCTTGGGAGAGCTCCTTGTTTTTCTCGGACAGTTTCAATTCTTCAACCGCTTCCCTGCGGATATTGCGCACGGTCACCCGTGCCTCCTCGATCCTTTTATGCACGATCTTGATCAGGTCTTTGCGCCTTTCCTCTGTAAGAGCCGGGAGGGAAATCCTGATGTTGTTACCGTCGTTGGTTGGATTAAGTCCCAGGTCAGATTTCAACAGGGCTTTATCGATATTATTTATGATCGTGCGGTCCCAGGGATGTATAGTAATAGTTTTTGGATCGGGCACCGAAATGGAAGCAAGTTGTATCAGAGGCGTCACAACCCCGTGGTAATCGACTTTAATGTGCTCAACAAGGGCGGGTGAGGCGCGCCCGGTGCGGATAGAGGACAATTCCCTGTTCAGGGCTTCGATAGTCTTTTTCATCCTGGCATCAGCATCTTTGAGTATTTTATCAGTCATTCCTTCTCCTCACTTGTGACCGTAGTCCCGATGTCTTCTCCTTCGATAACTCTTATAATACTGTCCTCTCCCTGTGAATCGAATACAATTATAGGCAGTTTGTTCTGCTGGCACAATGAAAAAGCTGTGATGTCCATGACCTCCAATTGAAGGCCGAGTGCCTCCCTGTGGGTCAGGTGGCGGTATTTCCGGGCATGCTGGTTTTTCCTGGGGTCGCAATCATAGATGCCATCTACCCTGTTCTTGGCCACCAGCAATACGTCGGCATTGATCTCTATGGCGCGCAGGGCGGCCGCCGTATCAGTGGTCATGTAGGGGTTACCGGTGCCGCCGGCAAAGATCACCACGCGCTTTTTCTCGAGGTGTCTTATGGCCTTCCTGCGGATGTGCGGCTCCGCAATGGCCTGGATGGTGATAGCGGATTGGGTCCTGCTGACAACGCCGTTATTTTCGAGGGCGTCCTGCAGCGCCAGCGCATTGATTATAGTGGCAAGCATACCGGCGTAATCGGCCGTGGCCCGCTCCATGCCGGCGGCTTCTGCGGTGGAACCTCTCCAGAAATTGCCTCCCCCCACCACGATTGCCACCTCTATACCCTGGGCGTTGACTTTTTTTATCTGCTTGGCTATTACGTCCAGCATATGAGGATCAATGCCGAAGCTGCTATTGCCCATCAGGGCTTCGCCGCTCAGCTTTAGCAGTACCCTTTTAAACTTTGTCTTTCTGGTAGACAATTTTAATAGCCCAGTTCAAAACGTACGAACCTGCGAACCTTAATATTCTCACCTGTTTTAGCAACTGTCTCGGTGATTATATCCTGTATTGATTTTGCCGGATCTTTGATAAAGGGCTGGAGCAGCAGGCATATTGCTGAGGGGTCGCCTTCAACACCAGCCGGAACATCATCCTTTGAAACGTACCGTGGTGACATGGCGGATATCTGCAGGGCGATATTGTGGGCCAGTTCCTTGAAATCAGGTGTACGGGCTACAAAATCGGTCTCGCAGTTCACTTCTACCATCACGCCCAGGTGGTTGCCTGTGTGAACGTAGCATTCGATCAGTCCCTGCTCTGCCGACCGCCCGGACTTTTTCTGGGCAATGGCCAGGCCGCGTTGGGCGATGATATCGCAGGCCTTGTCGAAGTTGCCCACGGCTTCAGTCAGGGCCTTCTTGCAATCCATTATGCCGGCCCCCGTTTTCTGCCGGAGCTCTTTAACTTTATCTGCTGAAATCTCCAATTCGGTCCTCCTTTGGCATCACGAGAGCCTACGCTCAGGGTAGTGGTCAAGTGTAAATACGGGAATTAAGTCGAGGTTATCTCCGCGGCAACCGGTTCCTCGTTTTCCTCCTCCTTATTCTCTCCCGCTTCGGCAAGCATTTTGCCTTCGAGGACGGCATCAGCGATATGCGAGCAAATGACCTTAATGGCCTTGAGGGCATCATCGTTTGACGGGATTATATAATCGATACCATCGGGATTACAGTTGGTGTCAACCGTGGCCACCAGTTTTACGCCGACTTTCTGGGCTTCGCTAAGGGCGATTTTTTCCTTTATCGGGTCGATGATGAAGATGGCGCCGGGCGGGGCTGTCATTTCCTTGAAGCCACCCATCACCTTGTTGAGTTTGGCCATCTCCTTCTCCACCTTCAGCTTGTCTTTCTTGGACATGTAGTCAAGCTCACCCCTTGAATTCTTATCTTCCAGCCTGACAAGGTAATCGATCCTTCCCTGTATGGTATTAAAATTGGTCAGCATGCCGCCCAGCCAGCGCTGTCTGACATAATACATACCGCACCTTTTGGCCTCCTCTTCAATGATGTCCTGGGCCTGCTTTTTGGTGCCGACGAACATTATGGTCTGCCCGTTACTAACCAGTTCCCTTACAAACGCGCAAGCCTTGTTCAGCAGGCCCACCGTCTGTTCGAGGTCGATGATATGTATACCGTTTCTTTGCGTGAAGATGTAACTCTTCATTTTAGGATGCCAGTGCCCGGTCTGGTGACCGAAATGGGCGCCGGCTTCCAGGAGCTGCTTGACTGTAACTGAATCTGCCAAAGTTTGTTAACCTCCTGAAACGAGAGAGAGTCGCTTATTCAAAACCGTTGAAAAGTATAACATAACAGCAGTCTCAGGGCAATTTACCATTGCAGGAAAATAAAATCCCCTGCCCGGCCGCGGGCAGGGGATTTTATTCATAGCTCGAAGCTGTTATTTCATGCCGATTTGCTGTGCAACCAGTTCCCTGTGGTAATCAGTGCTGCCATAAGCAGTATCGGCCGCCTTGGCCCTGCGGTAATACAGCGGAACATCATGGTCTGAGCTTGTGCCAATGCCTCCATGAAGCTTGACGCCCAGAGCGGTAATTAATTTGTAAGCTTCATTTATATAGGCTTTGGTCATAGAAGCTTCTCTGGCGCTGGGTTCGCCCTCAGACTCTTTCCATGCAGCTTCATAAAGCAGGAATTTGCTGGTTCCCAGCGCTATCCACATATCAGACATTTTGTGTTGCAGAGCTTGGAACGCGCCTATTGGCCTGTCATATTGTATGCGCTCCTTGGCATAGGCAACCGTCATCTCGAAAACCGCCTGTAGGCCGCCGAAGGATTCAGCGGACTTGAGTATGGAGCCTTTCCTGATGAGCATCTGGAGTATGGCCCAGCCCTTATCGACTTTGCCTAACACGTTCTTGGCAGGTACCGCCACATCTTTGAAGACTACTTCGCAAAGATGATCCAGGGCAATCGTGGGGATGACCTCAGCTTTGATTCCGGCTGCCTTGGCATCTACCAGGAAAAGGGTGATACCGTCCTCGCCGGCGCCATCTTTAGTGCGGGCTACTACGATCATATTATGCGCAATGTGCCCGCCATCAACGAACAATTTGGCGCCGTTGAGAATATAATCGTTGCCCTTTTGAGTGGCTTTGAGTGTAATTCCGGAAGCGTCAAACAGGCCGTTCTCCTCCAGCCACGCCAGGGTAAGAATGCAATTGCCGTTTGATATTTTGGGAAGCAGGTCTTTCTTCTGTTCCTCCGTACCCGCTTCAACAACGGCAAAGGTATTGACTACTGTGCTGATATAGGGGCCGGGCAGTATATTCTTGCCCACTTCCTCTATGTGCATGGTCAGGTCTTCAAATGAATACCCCATGCCTTCGTAGTCTTCCGGTATGTTAAAGCCCAGCCATCCGAGCTCACCCATTTTCTGCCAGAGCGCCGGGTCGTAGCCTTTGGCATCATTCTCAAGTTCCCTGACCTTAGCCTTCGGGCATTCCTTGGTAAGGAAATCCTTTGCTGACTTTTTTAATATTTCCTGTTGTTCAGAATATCTTAGATCCATATTTCCTCCTTATGAATTACGCGTCTTTAATTATTTCATGCGGGGCAGGCCGAGGCCGTACCACGCGATGATATTGCGCTGAATTTCATTGGTACCCATTGATACGATAGGCACGAAGCATGCCTGGTAGTTATACTCGGCAGCTCCATTCAATTTGGCCCATTTAGAGTGCTTGACCTGTCCATGGGGCCCCAATAGGTCCGTGGCTATTTGCCCGAACTTCTCCAGGAGCTCACTGGCAAATACTTTTACTGAAGCGGCGTCCATCAGTCCCATTTCATTCCTGTTCTGCTGGTCGGCAACACGGTAGGCCAGCGTTCGCACAGCTTCAATTGAACAGGCGAATTCGGCAATCCTGTTGCGGATCAGAGGATCCTGTGATAACGGCTTACCATTCATTTGACCTTTCAAACCCGGCCAGCACATTAACTACGGCCCAGCCTTCGTTTTCCTGGCCTACGATATATTTGGCAGACATATGGACGTCATCAAGGTAAACTTCGTTGTAAACATGGGAGCCATTCATGTAAGGGATGCCCTTAACAGTAACACCCTTGTCCTTCATATCATTGAGAATAAATGTAAGGTTGTGATGTTTTCTGGCGGCCGGATCGGATTTATATACACCGAATCCCCAGTCTGCAAAATGGGCGCCGGTATTCCAGGTTTTCTGGCCGTTCACGATGAATTCGTCACCCTTGCGAACCGCGGTGGATGTCATAGCTGCCAGGTCTGAACCGGCGTTTGGTTCACTCCAGAGTTCGCAGAACATAATTTCAGCGCTGGCGATTTTCGGCAGGAATTCCCTTTTGATCTCCTCGCTGCCTGCCGCAAGCAGGGTGGGGGCAAGCATAGATACGCCGAAAATGTCTGAGCCGGGCAGATCATAATAGCCGCGTGCCTCTGCCAGGAGCACCTTATCCATCATGGTGCCGGTGCCGCCGTATTCCTGGGGCCAACCGAGGGCAAGCCAACCCCTCTTGGCGAATTCCTTGGCGCAATAACGGTGGAAATCCCAGCCTTCCTGGTTGTCGAACTGGCTTTCGAAACCTACATAACTCTTCGGTTTTTTCTTTTCCAGTTCTTCGCAGACCTTGTAAATCTCTTTTCTGCGGGCTACTTGTTCTTCGGTCAATCGAAAATCCATGGTTCCTCCTTATATTGATTCGTTTTTATTGCTCTAACTCTATAATGTCCCGGGTTACGCACGTAGATTATAAACCCGGCCTTTGTTCAGGGCTGTATCCCAAACCGTAGTATTATAATGAAAAGCGGCACATAATTAAAGTCGTGATCAATTGCCCTTGCCGGCAGGGGCAATCACCTCCTCAGTATCTCGATGATTTTGTAGGTTAATACTCCTGATGGGGCCACAACTTCCAGCGTGTCGCCGGCTTCCCTGTTAAAAAGCGCCTGCCCCATGGGGGAAACAAGTGAGATCTTGCGCTGCTGAATATTTGCTTCCTTAGAGCTGACCAGCGTATATTCTATCCTCTCACCGGATTCTACAAAGGATAATACGACGGAATCCCCCAGTGTAATTTTCAGTCCCCTCTCCTGCATCGACTCAATTACCCTGGCGCGTTTAAGTGTGTTTTCCAGGTCGCGTATCTGTCCTTCGACATGGCCCTGCTTCTCCCGCGCCGCTGCCAGAGGGGCGTTTTCACGGAAGTCTTTATCCGCCGCAGCCCTTGTCAACTCCTCGACAATTTTAGGTCTCTCTTCCTTGAGCGCAGCGAGCTTCCCCTTCAATTCCTCATGCCCGTCCCTGGTCAGGACTATCGACTCCTCGGCTTTACCGGCATCTGGCCCGCTGTGCCTGGTGGCCGGTTTCCTTACCCTTATATGCGGAGCCAGATTGGACGGGGTCAATCCCTGTTTGAAACAGTACGATAAAAAAGTCTT
>JAPLHM010000327.1 GCA_026389635.1 Chloroflexota bacterium
TACGCGTTCATGCCGTCCTTTGCCGACAGCAAGCTATACCAGTTCATTGTCAGCATCATCATCTGGTGGGGCATGACTTTGGTAAACTTACGGGGGCTTAAGACATACACGAGCATCAGCTGGTCATTCCTTGTCATCGGGATGCTGATCCCGGCATTTCTCCTTATTGCAGGGGGAGTGCAGTATATCCTGTCTGGCAACCCCATCCAGATCACGCTCCACCCTTCATGGGCTGATATTATGCCGGACTTTGGCAATATCAGCAGTATCGTTTTCCTCCTGACATTCGTTTTCCTTTTCATCGGGATCGAGATGACTGCAGCCCATGCCGGTGAAGTAAGCAATGTCAAGAAGAACTATCCCATCGCAATCCTGATCGTCGGGGTCGTGATGGCGCTCGTAAGTATTTTGGGTTCCCTTATTGTCGGGTTCCTGGTTCCCACCGTAGACCTGAATCTTTTAACCGGCATTATGCAGGCATTCGAGGTTATCCTGGCCGGTTCATCGTGGCTGGTATCCATTGTCGCCCTTCTGATCGTGATAGGATCCATTGGTGAAGCCTCCACGTGGATCCTCGGGCCGGTCCGCGGCCTTGCCTCGACGGCAGGTGACGGAAACCTCCCCCCACTCCTCCAGAAAACAAATGCAGCGGGAATGCCTGTAAATCTGATGATCCTACAGGCAGTCTTCTTCACGTTCTGGGTCGGGGTCTATGCAATCCTTCCCGGGGGAGTGAACAGCTCCTACTGGGTTCTCCTTGCGCTGACAACGGTCGTCTATATCGTCATGTATTTCTTCATGTATGCGGCGGCAATACGTCTGCGCTACACGCAACCCGGAGTGCACCGGCCGTTCATGATACCGGGTGGGAAGGTAGGTATATGGCTCGTCGCGGGATGGGGTTTTATTGCCATGGCATTTCTCTTTTTCCTGGCCCTTATCCCACCGAGCCAGATCTCGTTTACCAACCTCTCGGTCAGCAGCTACGTATTCTTTATGATCCTCGGCGTGCTGGCTGTCGTTGCCGTACCATTGATTATCTACCAGTTGAGAAAGCCGCATTGGAAACCCTCAGATCCGGACCCAACAGCTTCCATTGCGAAGTGTTCATCCGACCAAAAAGGAAAATGACGGTAAAGCTACGGTTTACCCGACATCTACCAGGGACCCAATGTTCCCAGCCGCCCTCTCAACCGCCACTGCATCATATTCAACAATGATAGCATCCACAGGGCAGGCCAGCGCGCAGCGGCCGCAGCCCCTGCATCCGTTGCCTATCATGGCCACGTCATTTACCATGCTTATAGCATTGATAAAGCATACACCTTCCGCACAGATGCCACAGCCGCCACAGCCATCGGTTACCTTTACGCTGACGCCCGGCATCTTATTAACCCTGGAGCCGATATCCCCCGATACAACCGGCAGAATCTTCCACAGGCAGCAGCAGGGGCAGCAATTGCATATAGTCAGTAACTTATTGCCCGGTCCCACACCCAACCAGACCGCGTCCAGCTTATTGCGTCCGATGAGGTGCACCAGTCCGGCCTCACGGCATTTCCTGGCATGCGCCAGCGCTTCCTCGCTGCTGACCTGCCTGCCCAGCGCCGGGTTGATGCCCAGCACGGCCTTGCCCAAAAACAGGCAGCCCAGGCCGACCGGGTAATCAGCGCAATGCGAAGCCTGGCGACAGATGCAATTATGCATAATCCAATGATAATTGGCCTCGTTGATAAAGCGCTCCACCAGTATGGAAGGTAGCACCACCTGATCAGGCAAATCTACAGGACGGTCAATCTTTATCACACGGTCCGAGGGGACGATAACCAGGTCATCACCGGCGAAAAGCAATTTCTCCAGCACGTTACCTAATACTGGCCATCTCGTCAGCCTGGCCAGTAAAAACCTGGCGGGGAAACCGGCCCTGATAAGGGCTACCAGCCACAGCGGCCTTGCCATTTATGTAGAAAAACTCCTCAATTAAAACAATTTTACTTATATGGGAAAAAGGCCGGCCAGATAAAGGCATCCATAATGCCGGTCTGGATAAAAAATACGGCCGCGCCGCCCACAGCCAGCCAGTAGCTCCAGGCCGGCTCCTTCTGGCTGATCACCAGCAACGCGCACAGCAATGCCAGCGAGGCCGTCAGCGGCATCCAGAAGGCCGAGAAAACCAGTATGGCCATAAATATTATGTCGAGCACCAGGAAACCGTCGTAACCCCAGATACGGACGGTTCCGGCATCAAGCTGAAAGAGGATAAAGTAGAGGCACAGCAGGTAACCCGCGGCGGCCAGCGGCATGCTCACCATGTAAATCGACTTGAGCGACGGTGTGACGCGACCCCAGAGCAATTGCTCCGTGTTGGGATGGCTGGTCAGGCCCGCCACATAGCTGGCTATGACCGCAAGGCCTCCCAGCGCGTTTATCACGAGGAACCAGATCTTCTGCTCGTCTATGCTGATACCTCCTGACAAAAACTAAGCCGGGCCGGCCTTGCCGCCACAGTCAATAATAGTCAGATGTAACCTGTTATTTCCAGCTACCGTCTTTAAGGTTGAGCGTCACGTTGTTATCCGGCGGGGGCAGGTCGTTCCACAGCCCGATGATCATGTCCTTGCGTAACTGAACAACCGCCCAGGCCAGCGGGCTCAAACCGGATTCCGTGACCATCGTCTGCCCGGGCGCCAGTTGCTCGTCGCCAGCGAGATGCGCCGCATAGCCGACCACTATTTCCTTGGCTATTTTCTGCGCCTCGGGAAGGCCTACCTTGTAGCCCTGCAGTATCTTGGCAATGTAGACGGTAAAACCATCCAGGAGGTACTGCTTAGCATATGCCGGGAAATCGGTGGGGTGTGACTTGATGGCCGTTACAAGGTCTTCCGTGAACTTGGCATTCTGGTCCGCGCCTATATCCACCACCCGGATGGGGCAGGGGTATGTCACCAGCGAGCCGGTCTCGATATCGAACACGTACTTGCCGTTGTCGGCATATTGTTTCTGGGTGATGTCCTGGGCGTGGAAGTGCCCTGTGAAAACCAGGCGCACATTGTAGTTCGCCAGCATCTTAGCAATTGCCTCGTAGTCATCCACTATGTACTCGCCGTAGTTCTTCTGCTGGCTGCCGTAGTGCTCCATGATACCGTGATGCATCATGACGATGACTGCCTTGTTCTCCTTGGCCGCCTGCCCCAGTACCTTCTCTATCCAGGCCAGCGTCTGCGGGCTGAACTTGCCATCGGTGACTGACTGCTTGTCCTCGACATTCTGCTTATAAAGGTTAGCATCCAGCGCCAGCAGCCACAGTCCCGGCTGAGGCTCAGCCACGTAGCTGAGAGAATCGGGGTCGCGCTGCAGGGCATCCTTATAGCCGTAATCGGCATAGATCTGGGAGAACTGGTCGGCAGTTATATTCGGTACGCGCTCCGTGCCGTCGCCGACATATTTAACGCTTAGCCCGTTCAATATGTCGTGGTTGCCGGGCACCACGTAAACCTTCTTGCCGGCCGCTTTCAACTGCGCCAGGTAGCCGGCCGCCAGCTCATGCGATGACTTTTCCCCGTCCTTGGTCATGTCTCCCGGCACCAGCACGATGTTGTCCTTGAGGTTCTTGATCTGGGCAATGGCAGATTCCAGTATCTCGGGACCCTCCCTTACCAGCTTGCGGTCATCGAGTATATAAGCCTCGAACGCCTTGCCGCTTGTTCCCAGCGAGGAATCGAAGATATGCGGGTCGCTGATAACGATCAAGCTGGTCTCGGGGTAGGCCGGGACATTTGCCAGTTGCTGCTTAAGTGCCGCGTCCGATTCGTATTTAAAAACCGGCGGGGCCGGGGCCGGGGCGCAGGCCAGCAGGCCTGCG
>JAPLHM010000125.1 GCA_026389635.1 Chloroflexota bacterium
AGGTAGCCCCACTCGGACTTGAATTCCTCCCCCGGCTCCAGCAGTACGCCATCGGCCTGCGCTGTCAGTGTCAAATCAGAGGCGCCTGAGCGGCATTTGACGTGCAGGACGCCGAACTGGTCGGCCGTTGAGGCGAAGCCGGCCAGTATAGCCGACCGCTGGTCGGTCAGCAACCCCCAGCCGTCGCCCCAGAATTCGCCCCGTCCCCTGCCTATGGGCAAGGCCGGGTTATACTGCGCCTTGTCTACGAATGGCCGCATGATGGGCAGGGAATTTACATCACGTTCGCTGCCGTGTCGCAGGCCGGAGTACACCCAGTCATGCCAGCCCACCTTGAAGAAATCCGGCGGACGGCCGCGTTCCAGGAATTTAACGCTCCCGCCGTTCCTGCGGTCGGCCCTCACCAGGTCCAGGTCATGCAGGTACAGATCCCCCTGTCCCCTGTTGGTCACCAGCATGCGCAGCAAGATGAAGGGTCGGTCATCATACACGTTAATTAGATAGGCTAACTGCGGAGCATTCCCTGCGGCGGGGCAGGTGTAACAGAACTGCCGCCCGTGCCCGTGCACGTCATCCAGAACAGCCTCCTGGCAGTCAACCGCCCCTCCGCCTATTCCCGCAGACTGCACCCCTCCACCCGCCGTGGAAAAGGTCAGCCCTGCAAGCGAGCCGGCGATGACCGGCAGGGGAAGCTGGAGGTTGCAGAAAGTGAAGCTGCCGCCGGCCGGGTCATATGCAATTTTCCACGGGCCGTGCTCGATAATTTGACCTCTACCGTCCATTCATTACCCCCTGCAGGCCGCAACTGCTCTCCACGCGGGCAATTGTAACCCGCTACGATTCAGAAAGCCTACTTGCCTGCCAACGACTTTTTCTCGATCTCGAGCAGCTTGTCCAGCCTGCGTCGGTGCTTGGCCTCGCCCGAGAATTTGGCGCCCAGGAAGGCCGTTGCCAGCTCAAAGGCCAGCTCGATGCCGATCACCCGCGCGCCCATGCAGAGCACATTCATATCGACATGCTCCACGCCCTGGCGCGCGGAGAAGGTATCATGGCACACGCTGGCGCGTACTCCCACGACCTTGTTGGCAGCAATGCAAACGCCCACCCCGCTGCCGCATATAAGGATGCCCCTCCAGGCCTTGCCCGATGCCACGGCCAGTGCCGCCGTCCCGGCATAATCAGGGTAATCGTCTATGGCATCGTAGGCCGCGGGGCCCGTATCCATGATCTCGTACCTGTCCTTGAGGCGCCTGATCAGCTCGCCCTTCATCTCGAAGCCGACATGGTCTGAACCGAAGGCAACAACCTGTCTCATTTGTATATTCCCTCCGCCGGCGGGATTATTTATCCTTCTCCAGCACTAGGACCTCGTACGGATATACTTCAAAATTCTCTTTGCCGATCGCCGTGCCTGCGCTGCGCTGCGTGCCCAGCAGCACACTCCACCTGCCGGCCGGGGTGCAGGTATGCGAGAGCCTGTTTGCCGAGAAGTTCAGCATAACATAAAGCCTCTCGTTTTGGTAAACCCTGCGGTAGGACATAATATTCTTATGAGACGGCGATTTCTCGAAGCTGCCCATCTGCAATGACTGCTTCTCCCGCCTGAGGGCTGTCAGGCGCCGGTAAAAATTCAGTACGGAGGTCGGCTCCTGCAACTGGGCCTCCACGTTGGTCTCGGAGTAATCATCGTTGAGCGGCAGCCAGGGCCTGGCCTCTGAAAATCCCGCGTTGGGGCCGCCGTTCCACTGCATGGGGCTGCGTTCACCGTCCCGTCCCTTGACGATCGGCCAGTACATCTTGCCCACGGTGTCCATGACATCCTTCCTGGTGATCTTGCTGTTGGGCATGGCTATCTCCTCCCCGTAATAGAGGAAGGGCGTGCCCCTCAGGGTAAGCAGCAGGGCCGCCAGCACTTTGGCCCGCTTGACCGTATCTTCGCCGGCGGCATAGCGGGTGACCGCCCGCGGCTGGTCGTGGTTTGAGAGCACGTTGCAAGGCCAGCCTTTAGGCGGTATCAGCGCATACCAGTCGTCCAGGGCGTCCGAGAATTTGTGTGCGCCCCATTTTGAGAAGACCAGGGAAAACTCGAACGACAGGTGCGCGAGTTCGCCCTCCTCGCCCATGTAGGCGGCGGCCATGGCCGGACCCTCCTCCGCCACGAAGACCTCGCCCACCATCATGCGGTCCTTGTACCCGTCCAGCACGGCGCGCATCTCCCTCAGGATGTCATACATGCCGGGCTGGTTCCTGGTATAAAGGTGTTTCTGAAAGCCGTTGAATGGCCCTGCCGCCAGCGAGAAGGGATTATCCCTCCACTGGTCATCCTTGAGGAAATAATTCAGTACATCGCAGCGGAAGCCGTCCACACCTTTATCCAACCAGAACCTCATGGTATCGTATATCTCCTGCCTGACCGCCGGGTTGCGCCAGTTCAAATCGGGCTGCTCCTTGAAGAAGGAATGCAGGTAATATTGTTTCGTGGTCTTATCCCATTGCCAGACGCCCCCGCCCACCGCCGCCTTCCAGTTGGAGGGTGGCCGCCCTCTCTTCCCATCGTGCCAGATGTACCAGTCCCGTTTGGGGTTATCGCGCGACGAGCGGGACTCCCTGAACCAGGAGTGCTGGTCGGATGTGTGATTGGCCACCATGTCCATGATGATGTGTATACCGTGACCGTGGGCCTTTTGCAGCAGCTCATCGAAATCCGCCATGCTGCCGAAAAGCGGGTTTATCGTGCGGTAGTCGGCCACGTCGTAGCCTGTGTCGACCATGGGAGAAGCGTTGACGGGGCCCAACCAGATGCCGTCTATGCCCAGGTCGGCTATGTAGTCCAGCTTCGCGGTTATACCTTGTAAATCCCCCGAGCCGTCGCCATTGCTATCGTAATAGCTGCGCGGGTAGATCTCGCACATGACACCGTGCTTCCACCAAACGTAACTGCCTTCACCGTTCACGGTCGCACCCCCTTAATAAAATCCTTACCTGCAATAGTGTTCTGGCAAACCTGTCTACATCATACTCTTAACCGGCCGGCCGGCCCACATCCAGCGGATCGCCCTTACGGATATCGCGCACCAATTTGCGCGCCCCGGAGGGGCACCCTGCGGTGCAGACACCGCAACCGAGGCAGGCCTCCCAGTCGTAAAGCGGGCTGCCGCCGTCAGCCTTGCGGCTGGCATCGAAGGCACACACATCTACACAAGCGCCGCAGGAGGTGCATGCTTCTGTGTCAACTTTCACCGAGTAGCCGGAAGAAATCATATTGGTCACCTTGACATCCCCTGGCAATCTGCGCGCCAGCTTCATGCCTTCGATCCCGCCGCAGCAGCAGGAGCAGCAGGAGCAGATTACACCGGTCCTGCCGCCGGTCTCGGTCTTTAGCCAGGCAGTGATAACCCTGTTGAGCCTGGCCGACTCCTCCAGCAGTTCCAGGGCCTGGGCCTGTGTGATTTTTCGGACATGATACTGCGCGCAGTGGTCAAGCCAGAATTCGGCGGTCGTCCGGCCTACGGCCATGCAGACGTTGACCGGCTCACAGTGCACTTTCCTCGAAAGCCGGCAGGGACAGTCCATCACGGCGATGAAATCCGGCTCATTGAAAATAATCTTGTTGGCAGCGCTGAAGGGTATTATCCTCTTTGCCCTGCCGGCATCCATGCTCATGTCATGGTCGAGGCTGAGTATCTTCCTGGCGTCGCCGGGCGTGAGCACCTTGGCATGGTAATTCTCAAATATATTTTTAAAAGCCAGACTATTTATCCGGCCGGGCCCCAAGATTTTCATGAGGTACCTGCCCGAGGCCAGGAAAGTTCTGACGTACTGCTCGTAAAAAACGAAGTAGATGTAGTTGTGAATGGCGCGGTCCACCCGCCACCCGTGCATCCTGAAGATATTTATTGTCGATTTTTTCATAACTATCAAGACAGGGGCGCCATGCGAGCCATTATGACATCGCGGGCATTAAATACGCAACCCGCCCGGGCGGGCGGCCCCGGCGATCTTTCCCTGCATGACAGATACGGAAAGTGATAGAATGTTTCATGCTTTTTAAGG
>JAPLHM010000247.1 GCA_026389635.1 Chloroflexota bacterium
TGGCGATTGTCTGCACCCGCAGCGTCTTCTTCATGGTCATGGGATAGGTGGCGCCACCCTTGATGGTGGCATCATTGCCTGTGATGAGGACCTCCCTGCCGCAGACCACACCGAGACCGCACACCAGTCCCGCCCCATGGATCATACCATCGTACATGCCGCGTCCTGCCAGGGGTGCGATCTCCAGAAAAGGAGTAGTGCGGTCTAAAAGAAGCTCCAGCTTTTCACGGATAGGCATCTTTCCCTGGGACGCAATACGGTCTTTGGCCTTCTGCGGGCGGTCGTCCCGCGCTTTGCGCAACTCCTCCTTCAGCCCCGATACCAGGGCCTCCATGGAATCGAAGTTCCTGCGGTATTCATCCGATGTGGTGTCGATTTTCGTTTCGATCTCATCCATGCCCGTTCATCCTCCCTGTGACCAAACTTTGATAAATTTACAAAATAGACAGCAATATTGAATCTGGTTCAAAATAATAACAGCGTTCATGGGTTGTGTCAAGGTTGTTGTATCAGAACTAAGGGTAAAGGATCACTGTGGACAGGTGGTCTGGATGTAAGGGTTGTCTTTTCGTGTTGTTGGCGGTAATATGAGTACAGTGGGTTGGTGATTATATGTTTATGTGGAATGCACAGGGATGAATCATGGTCGTATCTGAGAAATTAATAAACGAGGCTTTAAATTCCGCTGGTGGCAAGGAACAGTTCGCCAGGCAATATAAGCAATACAGCAATAGTGTGCTGTTCATAGATGAACACAGGCAGGATTTGCTGAAAAAGCACGACGGCGAATGGATAGCAGTTTATAATTCCGAGGTGGTTGCCAGTGGCAAAAAATACGACGTATTGACCCGCAAGCTTATTCGCCTTAAGGTGCCCATTAAGGAAGTAGCTATTAAATTCATCTCAAGCCGCAAAGTTGTGACGCTTTTCTAAAATATGCGGAAAATACCGTGTAGATTATCAACATTTGGATTTCATATGTCGCCTGCACCAGCCGTGCAGGCGCTTTGCTATATACCCCGTATACATCACAGCGAATGGGTGGATTTCATGATAGATACCGGAGCATCAGCCACATGCCTCAACGGCACCTATGCGTTAGGTTTAGAACAATATAAGCGCACGGGCACTGTCCGTCAATCGACTGGAATCAGCGGAAGCTGCGACTATTTCTACGAGGATGCTCTGCTGATTTTTATGGATATCATAGGGAGCCAGGTAGCTGAGTCAATAAAGCTGGGCATTCAGTGTATCCCTGCTACCACTCAGAATGATCCGGAATGGCTGCATTGTCCCTGCCTGCTGGGCCGGGATATTATAAACAAATACACTTTTACTTACGATGCGCAAAACGGACGGGCAACGCTGGAGGGGTAGGTGTAACAAGCTATACCGCTAAATGTACAAAAATAAAATCGGGTTACACGGGTCAATTAGTTGAGCGACCTGAGGTGATAACCGAGGGCGAAGGAGGAAAATACGATGGAAACCAAAGAAGTTATAGCAAAAGTACGTTGGGCATTGGAGGAAGCTGCCAAGGGGAATGTCGATGGGTTGGATCAAATCCACGACCCTGGCATTGTAATCCATTTGTATCCCTTCCCTGACATTAAAGGGCTGCAGGCGGAGAAGCAAAGCCGTCTTGCTGCGTGGAAAGGTTTTTCCGATATCCGCACTGATTGGGAAGAGACGGTCAGCGAAGGTGATACCCTTGTTGCCCGTTATACCGTGCGTGTTAAACATACCGGCGTAAATCCGCAGTTTCCGGTGCCGCCTACAGGCAAGGAGGTCGTCCTGCGCGGTTGCTTTATTGCTCACCGAAAGAATGGCAAGGACGTCGAAATATTTGAGTATGATGACTGGTTGGGTTTTCTACAACAGCTCGGCGTGGTACCACCAATTGGACCTTGAAGCACTGGAGAAACTCGTTGACAACAGGGTGCAGCTCTGGCTTGGCAATAAAGGGAGATTGGCGGTAACCGCCAGGCAGGCGGGCATACGACCGGACGAACTGGTTGAATTCCCCGTCGTAGTGACACAGGCAGACCTCTATGTAGCAATAGGTAAAGATGTCCCTGACAGCGCCGTGGCGGCCTGGCAGAAAACACTCGATTCGTTGAAGCAGGAGAAGGATGCGGACGGCAAAACCGTATACGGCAAAATACTGGCAAAATATGATAATTTTGACTACATACAAAGCCTGCTCAAGTGACGTTATGTGATCCATTAACTGGGGAACCCCCGTTTTAAACAGGAGGCATTATGCAGCAGCTCACACTCGGTCAAAAGCTTTCCTACGCCATGGGAGGCATGGCTCTCAACCTGGCGAACCTGGTGATCTCGCAATGGCTGCTCAAGCTCTACGTTCCCAGCAAGGACACAGCCCTGGTAGCCGTAGCGCTGTTTTCCATCATCTTCATGATCGGCAGGGTACTCGACGGGATTACCGAGCCTATAGCCGGTTTCCTGAGCGACCACTGGCGATCAAAGCTCGGGCGGCGCATCCCGTTCATAATGGTTATGACGTTGCCGACGGCGCTGGTCACTTTCCTCCTCTGGATACCTCCCTTTCCCAATGAGATGAACTGGCTCAATGCCGTGTGGGTATTCGCACTGGTACAGCTATTCTTCATATGCTGGTCGCTGTTAGCTAACCCCTACATGGCCCTGCTGCCCGAGATTACCAGCAATTTAAAGGAGCGCGTGAATATCTCTACCATGCAGGCGGTCTTTTTAATGGTGGGCACTTTGATTTTCGCCGTCATGGGTCCGATCAAGGATGCGTTTGGATGGATCGGCATCGGCATTGTGACCGGAGGGCTTACCATTATTTCATTCGCGCCGACCGTTTTTGCCATCAAAGAAAAACCATCGGACGGTGACGGGACACCTCGTGAGAAGCTGAGATTCGGCCTGATCTTCGACTGGGCAAGGACGACACTCAAGAACCGCGCCTTCGTTTACCTGCTGGCCGCCACGGCATTCCTGTGGTTCTCCCTCAACATGGTGATCCTGCTAGTGCCGTTCTGGGTACAGTATGTCCTCGGCATGACCGACAGCGAGGTGGTGCTCCTCATGGCGCCGCTGCTGGCGACCAATATCATCTTCTTTTTTGTATTTAATTTCCTGGCAAAAAGGTACGGAAAATATGCCATATTCCTTGTAACGCTGGCCAGCGCCGTCGTGACTATGCCGCTGCTGTGCTTGGTTGGCGTACTGCCCTTCGGTGATAAAATGCTGCAGTCCCAGGTGGTGATGGCGCTGATCGGCATACCCGTGGCGGGAATCATGGTGCTCCCCTTCGCCCTGCTGGCCGATGTAATCGATTATGATGAAAAACTCACCGGCAAGCGCAGAGAGGGTATATACGTGGGGGTGCAGGCCTTCTTCCAGAAGATAGCCATCGGGATTTCCATCGCTGTGGCGGCGGCATTGATGTACGCGGGAGGCGATTTGAAGCCCACCGAACTGGGCCTCAAACTTATCTCCCTGACCGCCGGCGCAGTGGCTGTGATTTCATTACTGGTCTTTCTGCGCTATCCCATCCGGGAAAAGGACGGGAAGGCCTACCTGAAGGAATAAACCGGTTTACGGTTTTTTCACTGCGGTAAAAAGCTCTTTAGTTCCCGGTTTTCCGGCAGGCGGTTGTTCTGCGCGATAAAGCGGTAGAGGCGCGCCGATGCTGTTTCAGTCCGCTCAAGTGTGTCCATGTTCACCCGGTACAGGCCGAACTTCGGTCCGAATCCTTTGGCCCACTCCCAGTTGTCGGTAAGGCTCCAATACGTGAAGCCGAAGATGGGACAGCCCTCCTCTATCAGACGGTGCACCCAGGCAAGGTGGTCCAGAATAAACCGGGGCCGCCGATCGTCTTTGGCGTCGGCCAGTCCGCTTTCGGCGATCATGATAGGGATGTTCCCGTAGCGGCGTGCGACCGTTTTGCAGATATGGTATATCCCCTCTGGATATATCTCCCATCCCATATCGGTCACCGGGTACTTGGAATAACTTGTGCGGTTGATCATTCCCGGTTTGAGCGGATTAAAGGAAAGGATCTCGCGCGTGTAATAATTGACGCCTATCCAGTCCATCGTGTTCTTAAGAATATCGTTGCTCTCCTTTAGCCTGGGGCCCAGGAGAACGTTTATGTCGATAACGCCGCTATGGATGGCATCGAGGAAATTCCAGTTGAATATCCTGTCGGTCTGACCTACGACGACGCGGTCCATGAAAAAGCCCTTGGGCTGGTAATGGAAAAAGAAGTAGATGATGCCGACTTTGGGAATTTTCCGCAAACCGTTTTCTTCAATTGTCCCGTGTTCTTTGATTATGTGATATGCCTTCGCGTGAGCATGGATGAGCGTCCGGTAGATTTGCACCGCCTGCACAAGGTCTTTTTTATTGGGCGGAATATCTCCCAGCCCGTACCCGGACAGGGCGTATATCTGCGAATCGATCATGGTGCTCCAGTAGTCGACATACTGACCGAAGCGGACGGCGCACTCCCGCACAAAGGCCTCCCAGCGCTCCATCACCACATCGTTTTCCCATCCCCCTGTGTCGGCAGCCCACTGCGGCAGCGTAAAATGCCAGAGATTAAAAAATACTGTGAAGCCTTTTTCTTTCAGCGAAATCAGCATGGCCTCATAGTGCTTCCAGGCGTCAGCGTCATAGACGCCCACATGAGGTTCCACCCGGCTCCATTCGATGCCGATGCGGTGCGCGTTCTGGCCGTCGCGTCTGGCCAGCTCAAAATCGCTCTCATAGCGGTTGTAGAAATCCACGGAGCGTCCGCAGACATCACCGTTCTCAATGGGCGAAGGCTTTTGCGACTCCCAGCGCGCCCAGTCATTGTTGAGGTTCCCGCCCTCATGCTGGTATGCGTCCTCGCCGGTCCCCCACAGGAATCCATTGGGAAATTCCTGGCCCTGTACGGGCAGCTTCCGCGATGGAGGATGAATGCGCAGGCTACCGTAGAGAACGGTACCGGCGATTACGACGGCGAGTATGACAATCGCGCCAATGATAAAATACATTTATACCCGCCTGAAAAATCTAACGGCCACTGTCAGAGGGAATGGTCGGGGTGAGTGGATTTGAACCACCGGCCTCATGGTCCCAAACCATGCGCGCTACCACTGCGCTACACCCCGCAGGAAAAGAGTATAGGTTACTAAAAAAGTTGAGTCAAGAAATGCGCTGCCCCGTGAACCGGCCGGTCAGCGGCAATCCGGGCAGGTATCGAAGAACCCCGGCGCCAGGTTCCACTTCTTCCTGATGTACTCAAGCTGAGCCTCGGGCGCCCACATTATTCCGCACTTCCCGCACTTCTTCAGCTTGAACTCCACCTTCCAGTTGTAGATATGGCGGACGCCGTTCTTTTCCTCGAGCTTGACCGCGCCGGTAGGACAAACGTAATAACATGAGCCGCAGCCGATGCACGCCTTTGCTCTCTCCAAGAAGGGCGGCTTGGGCTCCTTGGAGACGCCGCGGTTTACCAGGCTGATGGCGCTCACACCCACCACCTGCTCGCAGGCCCGCACGCACAGGCCGCAGACGATGCAGTTGTGCTTCTCCCAGTATTCCTCCCTGAAAGACGGCTTCTCCAGGCCATACTCGGCGGCCAGTTCCTTGATGACATTATTCTCGCTGCACCTTGTCAGCAGCAGGTCTAAGAGCATCTTGCGGTTTTTGATTATGCGCGGGGAATCGGTCTGGACGACCAGTCCCTCCTCCACGGGATAAAGGCACGAGGTGACTATACGGGTCCTGGCGCCGCGCGTCGCCTCGACGATGCACAGCCTGCAGGCCCCGTAAGGCTCAATGGCCTCGTGGTCGCACAGCGTGGGAATCCTGATGCCGTGGTCCCGGGCAACCTTGAGCACCATGCTGCCCTTCTCAGCGGTGTACTTGACGCCGTTTATGGTCAGGTTTACCAGTTCACTCAATGCTCACAGCTCCCATCTTGCAGATATCGTAGCAGGTGCGGCACTTGATGCA
>JAPLHM010000304.1 GCA_026389635.1 Chloroflexota bacterium
TTCCAGGAGGGACTGGGGCTATGCCCCGGAATACGTAGATGCCGCCTGGCGCATGCTGCAGCAGGAGAAGCCTGATGACTATATCATAGGCACTAACCAGTGGCACAGCGTCAGGGAATTCGTGGTCAAGGCTTTTAAATCCGCCGGGCTGGACTGGGCTAAATATGTTAAAACCGATGCCGGTTTGCTCAGGCCGGTGGACGTCCCCTTTGCCATGGGCGATCAAACCAGGGCAAAAAAAGTGCTCGGCTGGCAGCCGCAGGTGAAGTTCGATCGGCTGGTGGAGATCATGGTCGAAGAGGACCTGTGGCGCTGGAAGCGCCATCTCGAAGGGGAAATTTTCCCATGGGACGCCGCAAGCTAAATGTGGGGGCGGGCCTTCAGGCCTGTCCGCAAGGACGGGCGCAGCTGAAGCAACGTCCCTGCGGAAAACGTCATTGCGAGGCCGCCGCAGCGGCCGCGGCAATCTAATGCAGGGGACACAATTAAGAGAGGTGTAATATGTTGAAAAAAGCCCTCATAACCGGCATCAGTGGACAGGATGGCTCCTACTTAGCCGAGCTACTGCTGGACAAAGGCTACGAGGTGCACGGCGTAGTCCGGCGCGCCAGCAACTTCCATACCACGCGGTTGGACCATATTACATTCGGCGCCGGCGCGAGGAAGGAGCGCCTCTTCCTTCATTACGGTGATATGACCGATTCTTCCAACCTCAACCGCGTGCTGGAGAAGGTGCAACCGGAAGAGATCTACAACCTGGCCGCCCAGAGCCACGTGCAGATATCATTCGAGGTGCCTGAATACAGCGCCGAGGTGGACGGCATCGGTGTTTTGAGGCTGATGGACGCCATACGCGAGACCAAAGTAAAGGCACGCTTTTACCAGGCCTCCAGCTCAGAGCTTTTCGGCAAGGCGTCCGAGAGCAGGCAGAGCGAGCAAACACCCTTTTACCCGCGCAGTCCTTATGCCGCGGCCAAACTATTCGGCTACTGGACCGTGGTAAATTACCGTGAGGCCTACAACCTCTTCGCCTGCAATGGCATACTTTTTAACCACGAATCACCCCGCCGCGGCGAGAACTTCGTCACCCGCAAGGTCACCATAGGCTTAGCGCGGATATTAGCCGGCAAAGAGGACCATATCACCATGGGCAATATGGATGCGCAGCGTGACTGGGGCTATGCGCCGGAGTACGTCGAGGCCATGTGGAAGATGCTGCAGGCTGCTGAGCCCCTTGATTACGTCATCGGCACCGGCTGCAAGCATTCCGTGCAGGATTTCATCGAGAGGGCCTTTGATTACGCCGGTCTGGACTGGCATAAATATATCAGGCAGGACCCGCGATATTTGCGTCTCACCGAGGTGGACCAACTGCAGGCCGACCCCTCGAAGGCGGCCAAAGAACTGGGCTGGCAGCCCAGGGTGGGATTTGAGGAGCTTATCATGGTCATGCTTGATGCCGATATGCGCGCCCTCGGCCTCAAGCCCGTGGGCAAAGGCGACCGCTTCCTCAAAGAGGCATTCCCCTCGCGCTGGTGGCAGATCGATTAGGCGGGTCGGATAGAATAGCATAGAAACTATTGACAAATGCCAGTACGCAGTTCTATGGACTTAACGGTTAATGATAGTTGTGCTTCTTGCTGACGGAACAGGTTAGATCTCAACCAACTCTGTCTCTGGCGTGATATGGGTCATCGAAATACCAAACACCAAACACCAAACACCAAACACCTTAGTTCCCTTCGGCGTTGGTAAATCGACACCCTCTTGGGCCGGCGGGGAATTTAGCTGGTCGGGGTGGTCGGATTTGAACCGACGACCACCTGAACCCCATTCAGGTGCGCTACCAGGCTGCGCTACACCCCGTGTCTGCGAAACGAAAATATGTTATCATATTCAGGCTTCAACAGGCAATGTGAATTGCCTGGGTTTTATTTTATTGACGAGAGGTTTCTGAATTGGCTGGAAAACACCGCAAAGAAAAAATTACCAGGACCCCTACTAAACACCAACTCTCCAGATGGGAACGTGAGAAAAGACTCTCGCGAATCATCGGCATCACCACCGGTGTCATCATCGCCGCCGTGCTGGGCATCATCGGCTACTGGTACTATAGCGAACAGGTCATGCCCTACCAGCAGACCGTGATCAAGGTCAACGACAAGGCCTACAGCATGGACTATTTCATCAAGACGCTGGACTTCTACTCCAAAGGCCAGTCCAGCGATATAACCAAGATGTACACCGATGTGGTGGCGCAGGCCATTCCTCAAAGCCAGGCAATCATCGAAGCCGCACCATCGGCTA
>JAPLHM010000055.1 GCA_026389635.1 Chloroflexota bacterium
CCAGATGCGGATAAAGCCGGCCGAATCGCTCTGGTCGAAAAGGTCGCCGCGGTCGTAGGTTGCCAGTTGGAAGCTGTAAAGCGAGTGAGGCGACTTGCGCCCTACGATGACGCAGTTGCCCCTGTGCATTTTGACCCTGACTGTGCCCGATACGTACCTCTGGGAGCTGTCGATATAGGCATCAAGGTCCTCCCGGTGCTTGGAAAACCACAGGCCGTTATAGATAATATCTGAATATTCCTGTGCTACCCCCTCCTTGAACCTCAACTGGTGTTTAGTCAGCGTCATAGCTTCCAGCGCAAGATGGGACCTCAGTATGACCGTGGCAGCCGGCGCCTCGTAATTTTCCCGGGACTTTATGCCCACCAGGCGGCTTTCCATGTGGTCGATCCTGCCTATGCCGTTGCGCCCGGCCATCACATTGAGCTTTTCGATGAGGGGCAGACCCTCCATTTTCTTACCATTGAGGCTGACGGGCACCCCCTCCTCAAAGCCTATCTCCAAGTATTCAGCTCGATCCGGCGCGTCGGCAGGTGATTTGGTCCACTCGTAGATGTCCTCGGGCGGCTCCTTCCAGGGGTCTTCAAGTATGCCGCACTCGATGCTGCGGCCCCAGGGATTTTCATCTATGGAATAGGGCCGTGACACTTTGACCGGCACCGGTATCCTATGCTTATGCGCGTATTCAATGGTCTCGTCCCTGGTCATGCCCCACTCGCGTGCAGGGGCGATGATCCTGAGCTCGGGTCCCAGCGCAAGCACACTGACATCGAAGCGCACCTGGTCGTTGCCCTTGCCGGTCGATCCGTGCGCCACAGCCGTTGCGCCCTCCATATGCGCCAGGTCCACCAGCAGCTTGGCCATGAGCGGCCTGCCCAGCGCAGTGGCCAGCGGGTACTGTCCCTCGTACAGCGCATCAGCTTTAATGGCCTTGAAAACGTAATCTTCTATAAATTCATCCCGCGCGTCAACGGCGAAGGATTTTAGCGCTCCCAGTTTCAAAGCCTTCTGCCTGATGCCCTCCACATCCTTAACACCGCCGATGTTGACGCAAAGCGTGATGACATCAAGCTTGTAGTTGTCGGCCAGCCACTTGATGGCGACCGACGTGTCCAGCCCGCCACTGTAGGCCAGGACAACCTTTCCCTTCTCTTTTCCTGCCATCTTATTGCCTCTCTTTCAATACTCTGCCGAGCACGTCCAGCGCCCTGTCGATGTCTTTCTCTTTAACAATCAGCGGCGGGATAAAGCGTATCACGTCGGGCTTTACCTTGTTGACTATTAGTCCCCGTTCAAGGCAGGCCAGCACCACAGGCTCCGCGATCTCGTCGTTGAACTGCACTGCCACCAGCAGCCCCTTTCCCCGCACTTCCTTAATCACCTTATATTCGGCGGCCAGTCCCCTCAGGCCGTTGCAGAGATACTCTCCCATGCGGCCGGCGTGACCCGCTAAATCTTCCCTGATTATATAGTTCAGGACGTCAAAGGCCGTGGCACATACCAATGGATTGCCCCCGAAGGTAGTGCCGTGCTCGCCGATTTTGAAAACGCAGGCCTGCTCCTTGGCCAGGAAAGCGCCGATGGGCACACCGCCGCCCAGGCCCTTGGCCAGGGTTATAATATCCGGCTCCGCGCCGTAATACTGGTATGCGTAAAGGGTTCCCGTGCGGCCGATGCCGGTCTGGACCTCGTCCAGGATAAGCAGCAAATCCTTCTCATCGCACCAGGCCCTCACCTTTTTCAGGTAATCATCTGCCGGCATGTTGACCCCGCCCTCGCCCTGTATGGGCTCCAGCATCACCGCGCAGGTCAGCTTATTGGTGGCAGCCTTTATTGCCTCTATATCGTTGTATTCGACGTTGATAAACCCTGTCGGCAGGGGGGTGTAAGGCTCCTGGAACTGGTTCTGTCCCGTAGCTGCCGTGGTGGCCAGTGTCCTGCCGTGGAACGACTCGTGCGTTGTGATTATCTCGTAGGCGCCGTCCCGTTTGAGCTTGCCGTAACGGCGCGCCAGCTTGATAGCCCCCTCGTTGGCCTCCGCTCCACTGTTGCAGATAAAGACCCGGTCCAGGCAGCTCGTCCTGACCATCAGCTCTGCCAGTTGCAACTGCGGGACCGTGTAATACATGTTGGACATCTGGATGAGCGTTTTTGCCTGGCGCGCCAGTGCTTTGACGATCACCGGGTGGCAATGCCCGAGACTGGTCACAGCGATGCCGGCCACAAAGTCCAGGTATTCCCTGCCTGCGTCATCCCAGACCTTCATGCCTTTGCCGCGCACTATGGTGACCGGCCAGCGTTTGGCCAGCTGCATGTAAACCTGCTTTTCCAGTTCCTTCCAATCCTTATTTTCGGTTGACAATTGT
>JAPLHM010000216.1 GCA_026389635.1 Chloroflexota bacterium
ATAACCGGACAGCAGGGAAATTACCTTCAGCCGTTCCGAATTGGCCACAGGGTCAACTGAGGAACCACTCCCCAGCAAATCTGCTTCCGGAAAAAACTGCGGAACATCTGCATCAGGCAGCCACAGCTTTACCTGTTCAAATCGCCGCCTGGCCGCTTCAGCATGCGCCGTAACGAGCAGCAGCGTCTTCCCCAGACGGCCGTAAATAGTGGCCGCCAAAAATGGCAGAGACTGGTCGGGCAGGCACAGCCTTGCCTTTACCCGGCGTTTTCCCTGCAGGTCTTTGAGCAGCCGTTCAAATTCAGGCAGGCCCTGAAGCAGTTGGCTTAAATGATAAAGGTTCATATCTAAATGTTACAGGGACTGGCCTCACCCGGCACGGTATAACGGGGATTTTAGCACAGCAATTTGGTGTCAACCAAACGTGCGGCTGACACCATAATTTGAGTCAGGCAGGTTATTGATATAATATTTTCGGCGGGCACTGACATTTTGCCTGTATACTATGGCTGCTGAAAGAATTTTTCACGGCGGAGCCGATTGATCCTTGATTAGATTAAGCGACCACATGCCCGAGGTGGAAGAAATTGTTGAGCGGGCGCTCGATGAGGACATTGCAGGCGGTGACGTTACCACCGACCCCCTGATCCTGGCACATACGCACGGCAAAGCAAGTTTTATAGCAAGGGCAAAGGGTACAATTGCCGGGACGGAAGTCGCCGGGCTGGTTTTCACAAACATTGATCCGTTCCTGAAATTTGTCATATCGATTAATGACGGAAGCGAGGTCAAACCGGGGGATGTTATAGCCACAGTTGAAGGAAACGCCTGTCAAGATACTGGATACACGTAAAACCCTGCCGGGCCTGCGAATACTGGAAAAATACGCGGTGTCCGCCGGCGGAGGTACCAACCACCGCTTGAATCTCGGTGACATGGTACTCATAAAGGACAACCATATCGCCATCCTGCGCCGGCAGGGACTTGGCATAGGCGATATTGTCCGGAAGGCCAGGGACAAAACATCCCGTCATTTTAAGATCGAGATAGAAACCACATGCGCCGGGGACGCCCGGGAAGCCGCCCTTGCCGGGGTGGATGTCGTCATGCTGGACAACATGAGCCCGGACGAAATGCGGCAGGCGGTGGTTTTGATCGATCATAAAGCAATCGTGGAAGCTTCCGGCGGAGTAAACCTGGACAATATACGTGCAGTTGCCGAAACCGGTGTGGATTGGATTTCTGTGGGGGCTCTGACGCATTCTGCGAGAGCGCTGGATATAAGCCTGGAATTAATAGCCTAAATCCCCGCTGCCGTCACGTCCCTTGCCAGACCATGGGCTCTTAGCAGTGCCTCATCGCCAAGTATGGTACTGGTCCCGCCATCCGCCACAATCCTACCGTAATCCAGTAGAACGGTCCTGCTGCACAGGCACCTGACCAGGTCAAGGTCATGTGAAGCAATGATCCTGGTAACAGGCAATTTCTGTAGCAGGTCGATCAAGGCCCATTTACCGCGCGGGTCAAGGCTGCTGGTGGGTTCGTCGAGGGCCAGAATCTCAGGATCAAGGGACAGCACCGTAGCTATAGCTATGCGCTTCTTTTCACCTATGCTCAGGTGATGTGATGACCTTTTTTCATATCCCTGCATACCCACCTTTTTCAGGGCCTGCTTAACCCTCCGGTCAACTTCTTCTCCCGTGAATCCCATATTGACAGGCCCGAATGCTACGTCCTCAAATACATTTAAGGAAAAAAGCTGATCTTCGGGATCCTGGAAGACCATACCCACTTTTTTCCTTATTTCCCTGATATTCTTATCATCTACACATAATCCCTGTACCATTATGGCTGTGTTGCCTCTTAATATCCCGTTTAAATGCAGCAGCAGTGTCGATTTCCCCGCCCCATTGGGACCGATTAAAGCCACGCTTTCTCCGCAAGATATTGTCAGGTCAATCTCTTTCAGGCCGCACTGCCCGTCAGGATATATATAAGACAGTCCGCTTATTTCAACTGCTTTATCAGGCATAGTTCAATCACCACCATAGGATTGCCGGGCAGATCAGCAGCAGGGCCAGCGATAATGCGAAATAAGCGTCCGGCAAGCGGAACCTGAGCTGATTTACCACAACGATCTCACCGCTATAACCACGGGATAACATGGCGGCATATATCCTCTCTGCACGCTCATAGCTGCGGATAAAAAGCATACCGATCATATTCCCCATCGTTTTAAAAATATTGCTGCGGTTTAAACCGTAATTTCGGCTGTCCCGCGCCATCTGCATACGCATGGCCTGGTCGGCGAGCACAAACATGTAACGGTACATAAACGAGGTAATCTGCACAAATACCTGGGGGACTCTCAGCCTGTACATTCCGTGCAGCAGTTGCTCAAACTTGGTGGATGAGGACAACACGATCAGGCAAAGGATACAAAGCCATGACTTGACTATGACATTTACGAGCACTGCCAGCCCCTCGTAGGTAATGGCTATATGCCAAGAGCCGATGTCCCAACTGGCTGCCACCTGTCCCTGCTTAAAAAAAGGCACGAAAATGGCTATCATAATGACAAAAGGGAATATAACCAGCGACCTTTGCAAAATGTATTTTACCGGCAGTCTGGACAGCCAGATCAACACCAGCAATACCAGCAGGTACACTGCAAATACCTTCCAGGTCCCGGATGGCGTTAAAACAACCGCCAGTATGAATGCGAGGCTGCAGAGCAGCTTGGTACGCGGATCAAGGCGGTGCACAAAGCTGTCGAGTCCGCTGTACTGGTCGATAAAACTATGCTTCATGCTTGGATTTCAACATCGTCGCCAGGCCGAATACGAAGCCGAACAGCAATAGAGTACCCAGCAAACCTGCGATTATTGTGGCAATTGCATCGTTGGCAATGCCCGGGAAAGAATAATCCGGTATCACGCTGAAAGCAGGCTCAACTGCTTTATCG
>JAPLHM010000314.1 GCA_026389635.1 Chloroflexota bacterium
GGGATGCCGCTGCAGGCAGGCCTCTATACCATGCTGGCTGCCCTGGTTGCCTACGCGATTTTTGGCACCAGCCGTCAACTGGTGGTCGTCGCGACCTCGGCTTCCGCGGTGATGCTGGCATCCGTTATTACGACTCTCAACCCGCCTGACCAGGTGACCTATATCGCGCTGGCCGGTGGGCTTGTCCTGGTGGTGGGCGCATTGTTCATACTGGCCGGCATACTCAAGCTGGGATTTATCACCAATTTCATATCGCGGCCGGTAATGGAGGGGTTCATATTCGGCCTCGCAGTATACGTGTCTGTTAAGCAGTTGCCCAAGCTGTTCGGCATATCTTCCGGGGATGGCAATAGCCTGCAGCAAATCTGGTATGTGTTGGGCCACCTGGGACAGACCAATATGGCTACATTGGTGGTGGGTGCGGGCGCCCTGGCCCTGCTGTTCGTATTTCACAGGTTTGCCAGGCAGGTGCCGGCGGGCCTGGTTGTGCTCGTTGCCGGCATTATTTTGAGCGCCACGCTGGGCCTTTCCGCCGTCGGCGTAAAAGTGGTGGGTGTCATCCCGGCAGGTTTGCCAGCCATCGGCCTTCCGGAAGTCAGGTTAAGCGACCTGTGGGTGCTTTTACCCAGCGCCCTGGGCATGTTCCTTGTCATTTTCAGCGAGGGACTGGGCGCCGCAAACGTCTTCGCCTCAAAGCATAATTATGAGGTAAAGCCGGACCAGGAGCTCATAGCCTACGGGGCGGCCAATATATCGTCCGGACTGCTGGGCGGGTTGGCGGCCGGCGGCAGCCTCTCCCAGTCATCTGTAAACGATAGCGCCGGGGCCCGGACTTCCGTCTCGCTGCTGGTGGCTGCCCTCATGGGGTTTATCACCATAATAGCGCTGACACCGCTTTTCACCGATTTGCCGGAGGCCGTGCTGGCTGCGCTGATCATCTTCGCGGTAATGCACCTGATGAAGGTACGGCAAATGCAGAATTTCTACAGGCTGCAGAAAGCGGAGTTCTGGATGGGCATGCTGGCCCTGCTGGGAGTGTTGATATTGGATGTGCTGCCCGGCCTCGCTATCGCCGTGCTGTTCTCACTTATTTACGTCATTTACAAGTCCAGCCGGCCGCATGTATCGGTGCTGGGAAGTGTACCCGGGTCGCCGGGGGCCTACACCGACATACTGCGGCATCCCGAGGACAGGCCGGTGGAAGGGCTGATCATCTTCAGGCTCAACGCGCCGCTTTATTTTGCCAACGCGCCGCTCATTTACAGCCGCCTGCGCGAGCTGGTTAGGAATAGTCAGCCGCCGCCTACGTCAGTGATTCTCGATATGTCGGCCTGCGATAGTCTCGATATCACCAGCCTCGAGACGCTGGAGAAGCTGGTCACGGAATTGAAGGAGGCGAACATCGAAGTGATGGCCGCGGAGGTGCACCAGCCAGTGCGCGATATGATGCTGCGCTCCGGTATGGCGGGTGAACTTAACCGTTCACAGCTTTTCCCAACGGTAGACGCGGCGGTCAAGGACTTTATCGGGAGGCATGCGGGACAGGGCTCAAAATAGCCTGATTGTCAGAGGCCAGGCCGTAGTCAGTCGATGCTGTCCTTGGTGCTGGGAACACTGCCTGAAATGCGGGGATCGAGGCGGGTGGCCATATCGAGGGCCCGCGCCAGGGCCTTGAAGAGGGCCTCCGCCTTGTGGTGGTCGTTCTTGCCGCTCAACACCCAGGCATGGATGTTGATGCGCGCCTCCTGGGCGAAAGAGACAAAGAAGTGGTGCACCAGGTCGGAGTGCATCTCGGAAATTACGGCTTCCTTGATTGAAGTCTCGATAACGGCGTTGCCGCGTCCTGATATATCCAGTGCCACAAGCGCCACGGCTTCGTCCATGGGCACCACCGCGTCGGCCATCCTGACGATCCCCTGCTTTTCGCCCAGCGCCTGGTTAAAGGCCCGGCCAAGCGTGATGGCCACATCCTCCACCACGTGATGCTGGTCGGGGCCGTTGGCGGATATCTTGATGTCGAAGACGCCGTGCTGGGCAAGCTGGCAGAGCATGTGGTCAAAGAAAAGTATGCCTGTAGTGATCTCGTACTGGCTGCTGCCATCGATATTGACCTCGGCCTTGACCGAGGTTTCCTTGGTGCGGCGTGTGACACTTGCTTTGCGTCCGGCCATTTTTAACCTCTTTCTATATGGATTCAAGCCAAAGGTTATCACATATCCCTGAGGGCGGCAATCACGCGGCCCGTATCCTGCGGGCGTCCTACGCTGATGCGGATGTAATCCTTCAGTTCGGGCGTCTCGAAATAGCGTATGAAGATGCCCTTTTTCTGCAGCCTCGCATAGATGTCTCTGGCGCTGCGGTCGAGCACAGCGCACAGGATGAAGTTGGCCTCCGAGGGATAGGGCTTCAGCCATTTGAACTGCTGCAGGCCCATGAGGAGCACGTCCCGCTCATCGACCATGGCCCTGACGGTCTTCTGCAGGTAATCAAGGTCTGCCAGCGATTCGAGAATGCCCACGTAGGCGGCCATGTTGATGTTGTAGGGCTGCTTTATCTTCATCATGTAGGGGACGATATTGACCGGGCAGATGCCGTAACCTGCCCTCAG
>JAPLHM010000027.1 GCA_026389635.1 Chloroflexota bacterium
TTTACTACCCGCTGAGAATCTTCGAACGCTTTGAGTTCCGCTATATGAAAAAGATGATAGACGCATTTGCCGGCGAAGGGCTGATAACGGTCATGCATTTCGACCAGGACTGGACGCTCAACCTGCCCTACCTCCTCGACCACCCGAAGAAAATGTGCGTCTGCGAGCTGGACAGCACCACGGATATCTTTAAGGCCAAGGAAATACTCAAAAACCATATGTGCATCATGGGAGACGTTCCTGCCTCACTCAGCAGTATCGGCACACCCGAAGAGATGCAGGCCTATTGCGAAAAGCTGATCGACCATATCGGCAAAGGGAAGACGGGTTTCATCCTGAGCACAGGATGCACGATCCCGTCCGACACCAAATTTGAGAATTTCCAGGTTATGATCAATTCCGTAAAGAACCATTTGCCGCAGGGATAAATATCAGGGGACTACAGCTATATGGCTAAGGTATACTCTTGTGACTGCAGATGATGGCGGATGACAATTGCTTGGTTGCGAATTGATATGGGAAATCCCCCGGTTCATGCTATAATCGCTGCCAGCAGAAAGCCTGCGGATTAAAATTAAGAGACGAGGAGGTCCGAAGTGGCTGACTATCCCTGGTTAAACAACTACGACAAAGGTGTGCCCCATACATTGGAACCATATCCTGACATCACGCTGCTGGACGTTATCAAGGAAAATGCAGTCCAGGGTCCCGATAAAACCATGATCTGGTTTAAAGGCAATACCATATCCTATCAAAAGTTTGTTGAATATGTTGAGTTGCTGGCCAGGGCATTGGCCGGTTCTGGCGTGAAAAAGGGTGACCGCGTCGCGCTGATGATGCCCAACAGTCCCCAGATAATCATAAGCCAATTTGCCGTATGGAGAGCGGGCGGTATTGCCGCACAGGTCAACCCGCTGTACTCCGAGGAAGAGCTGATACATGCCCTCAAGGACTGCGGCGCCGAGACTGTAATAGTACTGACGCCCTTCTACAGCCAGGTTAAAAAGGTGCAGCCGCAAACGAATGTGAAGACGGTCATAGCCACCTCCATCAAGGAATACCTGAGCCCGTTCATGCGTGTCATGTTCACCCTTTTGATGGAAAAAAAACAGGGCCACAGAATCGAACTGCGGCCGGGCGACCTCTGGTTTCAAGAGATCATGCGGAAATATTCCAGGGCGCCGCTACCCCCCATTTCGGTTGGACCTCGGGATACAGCCCTGATCCTTTTCAGCGGAGGCACAACCGGCACCCCCAAAGGAGTTATGCACTCGCATCGCGGCATCGTTATGAACGCTATGCAAATCCGCGCCTGGTGCTCGCCGATACTGAAGGGCTGGGTCGATAAAGCCGTTTTGCTGATGCCCATATTCCACGGCGCGGGCAACTGGATACTGATCTCAACCATCGTGAACCCGCCGGTGCCGATAGTGCTCATACCCAACCCCCGCGATATCAAGGATCTGCTGGCCACCTTTAAGAAAACCCGCCCGACATTTTTCCCGGGGGTTGCCACTCTTTTCATCGCGCTTATGAACCATCCCGATGTCAAGTCCGGCAAGATAGATTTCAGCAATCTAAAAATGTGTATAACAGCCGCAGCGCCGCTGCTGGTAGAGACCAAGAAAAGCTGGGAAACCCTGACCGGGGGCAGGATCGTAGAAGCCTACGGGCTTTCGGAATCGGGCATACTGGTCATGGGTCCCGTGGTGGGGAAGTGGAAGGAGGGTTCGGTAGGCATGCCCACACCTGACGTTGTCATGAAGATCGTCGATATCGACACGGGCACACAGGATTTGAAAACGGGGGAGGACGGCGAAATCATCGTAAAGGCCCCGCACCTCATGCAGGGTTACTGGCAGCGGCCCGAAGCCACCGCCGAGATATTCCGCGGAGAGTGGCAGTATACCGGGGATATCGGCCATCTTGACGAGGACGGGTATCTCTTTATCACATCCCGCAAGAAAGAGCTGATCAAACCCAGCGGGCACCAGGTCTACCCCGGTGAGGTTGAAGAGGTAATTATGCAGCATCCGGCAGTGCTGGAGGTTAGCGTAGCCGGCGTCAGGGACGATATACAGGGAGAGGCAGTAAAGGCCTGGATAGTGCTGAAGCCTGACAGGGCATGTACGCTACAGGAAATACAGGCCTTCTGTAAGGAGCGGCTAACGGCGTATAAAGTGCCAAAGCATGTGGAGTTCAGGGCCGATTTGCCCAAGTCCATGGTCGGGAAGGTGATGCGCCGCTTACTGCAGGAAGAAGAGACAGCCAAACAGAAAGAGAAAAAGTAGATTAACCCCGTAACTTGAATACCTTCAACCTGGTTTTCCACGCGATAAGATCAAAATGCCGATCGCAGTGGAGCAGTTCTAAGCTATTTTCAATAGCCAGTAAAGCAATATAGGCGTCTGGCAGTGGTACGTTTGTTCCCTGTTGAAATAGCTGGTTGGTAAAATAGCCTCAAAATGGGGGGACGGAGGGTGCACCATGCCCGGCGGGCCCGGAGGGGTCATGTAAAAAATACGCCTTGAGAGATTGAACATATCAGGCTATACTATAGCGGTTAATATATGTGGCGGCTGCCAGGCGGTTAAATCTATTCTTTGAGGTATGCAGATGGGTAATGTCAATATCATCATAGATGGGAAAAAGGTCAGGGTACGTGAAGGTTCTACTATCCTTGAGGCAGCGGAAGCGGGCGGCATCACCATCCCTACGTTCTGCAATATCAAGGGTCTGCTCCCCACAGGGGTTTGCCGTGTATGCGTGGTGGAGGTGCAGGGCTCAAAAACGCTGGTCGGGTCCTGCCATACACCTGCCACCGAGGGCATGCTGGTTTTCACACGTACTCCCAGGGTGGTGGCCACGCGCAAGGTCATAGTGGAACTGATGCTGACGGGGCATAGCGGTGACTGTGTGAACGATCCCAACGCGGAGAACTGCAAGCTGCACAACTTAGCCTCGGATTACGAGGTGGGCGCCCCCCGTTTCAATGTCAAAACGCCGCGTTTCTACCCTGCCGAGGAATCCAACCCGTATGTTAGGAGGGACCTTTCCAAGTGCATCCTCTGCCGCAAATGTGTCAAGGCCTGCCAGGACCTTGCCCGTAAAAACGTGCTGAGCATAGGCTACCGCGGGTTCAGGTCAAAGGTGGTCAGCGGCTTCGACGAGGCACTCACAACAGAAGCCTGCCGGGATTGCCTGATCTGCATCGAGCACTGTCCCACGGGGGCGCTGGCCAAACCGGTCCAAATCCGAGTATAGAAGGGGGCATGCAGAGATGAGTGATAAGAAAAAGACAACCAAGGGCGCTGAATCCACCGCGGGACTGTTGCCCGGGCTTAAATCAGAGGTAGAGCAAAAGGATTACCTTTCTAAGGAGACCATGGCCGCGGTGGCTGGGCAGACGGGCCTTACTCTTAACTCAGTTTACGGGGTGGCCTCGTTTTATGCTTACCTGCCCGTATCCCCGGTGGGCAAGAATGTAATCAAGGTGTGCAGTTGTCTGCCCTGCGAGATGAAGGACGTTCCCGCGGTAGTGGAGGGCATCGGCAGGGAGATAGCCATAGGTCCCGGCCAGACGACTCCCGACGGAAAATTCACGCTGGAGTTGGTCAGTTGCATGGGGGCCTGCGACCAGGCGCCGGCTATGATGATAAACGATAAACTGTACGGGGACCTGACGGCCGAGAAGATAGCCGGGATACTCAAATCCTATTGACAGGAGGATGTTAGTGGCGGAAAAACGCATTGTATTGAGAAACTGCGGGGTCGTCGATCCGCAGGACATTGAGTCTTATCTCAAGGCAGGGGGCTTCAAGGCTTACGAGAAAGCGCGCCGGATGAAGCCCAGGGCCATTGTCGAGGAAGTCAAGCGGTCGGGTCTGACAGGCCGCGGCGGGGCCGGTTTCAGCTGCGGCCTCAAGTGGGAGATGGCATTAAATGCCAGGGGAGGGCAGAAGTATCTTATCTGCAACGCGGACGAGGGGGAGGTGGGCGCATTTAAGGATAAATATATACTCTCCCGCGACCCCTTCGGACTGATCGAGGGGATGCTCATAGCGGGCCTGGCCATAGGCGCCCCACAGGCCTATATTTATCTGAGGAACGAGTACCATTCGCTCAACAGCCTGCTTGGCTCTGCTATTGAGCAGGCCAGGGCAAAAGGCTATTTGAAGGAGACAGATATCCAGTTATTCGAAGGGGCCGGCGCCTACGTGTGCGGCGAGGAGTCGGCGCTCATGAATTCCATCGAGGGACAGAGGGGTGAATCGCGTTATAAACCGCCCTACCCGGCGGCGCGTGGGCTGTGGAACATGCCAACCATCATTAATAACGTCGAGACGCTGATGAACGTTCCCCACATCATCAATAAAGGAGCCGGCTGGTTCAGCGACATGGGTACCGGCAGGAGCAAAGGCACCAGGGTATTCAGCGTCAGCGGCGATGTCAGCAGGCCCGGGGTCTACGAGTTGGAGATGGGGAGTCCTCTGAAAGAGCTGGTTGTGGACCTGGCCGGAGCCGGGGAGATAAAGGCGATTCAAATAGGTGGGGCGAGCGGCAATATTATCCCCGGGTACATGACCGATACGCCGCTGTCGCACGAAACATTTTTAGGATCGGGAGCAGTGGTGGTATTCAATCCGACACGGGACATCATCGACATCGTGTACAGCGATATGCGTTTCCTCAACGAGGAGTCCTGCGGGAAATGCACGCCCTGCCGCGAGGGAACCGAGGTCATGCTCGAGATACTGGGACGTTTGAAGCAGGGAGAGGGCAGGGATAGGGATGTAAACACGTTGGAGGAATTAGCCAGGGTGATGGCCGCGGCATCGCTGTGCGGCCTGGGGCAGGCGGCAGCAGTGCCCGTGCTGGATTCACTGCGTTATTTTTACAACGAGTACATCGACAGGATCGGCCAGTCGCACTTCCTGCGGAGCTATCTCGGCGGTGAACTGACTAAATCGAAGGAGGGTATAAGATGAGCAAGAATCCGGAAGATCAAACGGCGCGTATGCTGGAGATGCTCGATAACCTTGAGTCGGACAAGTATCAGCTCAAAGAATACAAGTTTATCGGTGAAAAGATACCTCGCAGGATTGATGGCCTGGCCAAGGCTTCCGGCCAGGCAGACTATACAATGGACATCCAGCTTCCCGGCATGCTGTATATGCGCTTGCTGATGTCCCCTTACCCCCATGCCAAAATCCTCAAGATGGATACAAGCAAGGCTGAAAAGCTGCCGGGCGTAAGATATGTGCTGCGTTACGACGATCCGGAGGTAATAGAGGCGTACATTATCGGTAGAAACGCCGTTTTCTTCGGCGAGCCGGACAAGCCTCTATCCGGGGTGGCTCACATGGAGGGTCAACTGGTTGGCGCTGCAGTGGCGGCCGAGACCGAGGCCATCGCCGAGCAGGCCCTCTCCTTAATCGAGATCGACTGGGAAGAGCGCCCCTTCAACCTCGACCCGGTTGCCGCCAGCGACCCGTCGGCCCCTCTCAGTTTCCCGGAGCGCTACAACGACGGCAACCACTTCAACCGTGGGGTCTATGACGAGCTTTCGCACGGCGACATCAAGAAGGGATTTGCCGAGGCGGATAAAACTGTGGAGTTCAGCTTCAAGCGTGCCGCCAATACCTGGGTGGGGCCTGAGCGTCCCTGCGGTGTCTGGAAGTGGAACGGCGACTGCGCCGAGGTATGGTTGAAACACCAGCGCATACATCTGCCCAAGAGCCGTATCTCGGAGTGGTTCGGCGGTATAGCGATGAGCAAGATCGAGATACACTCGCCGTACCAGGGAGCCAGCTTCGGCGGCTGGTGCCAGATAGACTGGAACCTGGGCCCCCTGTGGTGCGCCGCCTGCGTCTCTAAGAGGGTGGGCCGGCCGGTTAAATACATCTTCCCCCGCAGGGAGGATTTCTTCGGCGGTTCAATGGACGAAGGGACGTATTTTGTTAAGGTCGGTTTCAAAAATGATGGAACAATAACAGCCGTGGATGCCACCCTCTATCACGTCAATGCCATCTGGCCGGTTTTCAGCCCGGTGCTGCACCTGCATGACAACACGAGGATTGCCCATATCAGGGGACAGAGCAAGTCCATCTGGGTTAACAAGGGACACACGGTGCCGACGCGCTGCGAGATGCTCCCGCCTGTGCTCACCCAGACGCTGATATTAGACCGGGTAGCGGCCGAGCTTGGCATGGACCCGACCGAAGTGGCCCTGAAGAACGACGGCTGCATGGGACATGATATGGAATGGGTCAGGGAAGAGAAAAAGAAACGCGGATTCCCGGGGCGCGACAGCCTGAAGGAGTGTATCGACCAGGGTAAGGCGGCCATTAAATGGGATGACAAGTGGCATAAGCCGGGCGCAAAAAGATTGCCCAACGGGCGCATGCACGGCACCGGCTTCACCTGGACGCACGAGTGGGAAGACTCTAAAGGCAGCAGCGAGTTCGCCATCCGCATCGAGCGCACCGACGGCACTGCTTCCCTGCTGGGCATGGGCGCCGATAACGGCGTAGATGCGGAAAGCACCTATTGCCAGATAGCAGCCGATGAGATCGGGTTTCGCCTGGAAGATGTGAACTATAATCCACATGTCTACCGCGGTTTCTACAGGATGACGCCGGACTCATCATCCAATATGTCGGTCAATGGCTGGGCGGTGCGCCACGCAGCCAGGATATTAAAGCAGAAGATACTGGAATCTGCCACGAGTCCCTCGTCAGCGACACAGCGCGGCAGCTTCCAGCCGGCCTTTCCCGGTACAAAGCCGGAGGACATGGATATAGAAGACAGCGTCATCTACGTTAAATCTGATCCCACCCGGAAAATGAGCATGGCCGATTTCGTCAGGCTGGACGGCGCGGGCGGGCCTTTCGCCGACGATGAGTTCCTGGGAACCAGGGTCGGCTGGTCAGAGCCGCTGTTTGCCTCCAGCTATCATGTCCAGTATGGCGCAAACAACCCGGTCAATCCCCGCCCCCATTTCTGCCGCCAGGCACACTTTATGGAGATTGAGGTGGACACCGAGACAGGTGAGATATCCGTCACCCGCATAGTCAACGTCAATGACGTGGGCAAGGCCATCAACCGCATGAGCTGCGAGGGACAGCAGTACGGCGGCAGCATTATGGGGGTTAGCCGTGCCAAGTTCGAGGAGATAGTCCACGACCCCGTCACAGGCGTGATGCTGAACGGCAACCTGCTGGATTATAAGATCGCCACGAATAAGGACCTTGGACCCATCGGCACCGTACTGGTCGAGACAGGCCTGGGTTATGGCCCCTACGGGCTTGTCGGCATCGGCGAGGACGTCGCCACTGTGGTGCCGAGCTTGCTTGCGCCGGCTGTCTACAACGCCATCGGCAAATGGATTTACGACTTCCCCATCACCCCGGACAAAATATTGCAGGCCCTGGGGAAGATATAACATGCACCAAAAATGTCATTGCGAGGAGCCCGCAGCGACGAAGCAATCTATCCGCCGAGGACAGATCGCCACGCTTCGCTCGCGATGACGAGTAAAAGGAAGCGCAGCGACGAAGCAATCTATTGAGGAGGGCGAGAAATTGAACAAGGAAACAACCAGGGTGACCTGTCCCTACTGCGGGGAAACACACGAATCGCAGGAAGGGCTGAAGGGCCATGTTTTCAAGACGCATAAGGGACGGGGCCTGCCGGCCGCGGAGGGACGTATAAAATTGACCATCAACAAGGCAGAGCACATCTTCCAGGTGGAGCCAAACTGGACCCTTTATTACCTCATCCATGATAAGCTCGGCCTGACCGGCGCCAAGCAGTTCTGCGACCGCGGCGCCTGTGGGTCCTGCACTATGATCGTGGACGGCAAGCCGGTGCTCTCCTGCATGGTATTAGCCATCGAGTGCGATGGCAAAAGCGTGGAGACGGTCGAGGGCATCGCCGCCGCCGGGCACCCGTTGATCGAAGCCTACGTGAATAACCACGCCATGCAGTGCGGCTACTGCACGCCCGGCTTTGTGGTGACCTCCAAGGCGCTGCTCGATATCAACCAGGACCCGACCGAGGAGGAGATCGTCGAAGCCCTGTCGGGCAACCTGTGCCGCTGCAGCACCTACCCGCAACATCCTATAGCCGTGAAGGAAGCCGCCGGCAAGCTGCGGGCGGCAAAATAAAGGCAAGGGGGCTAATGTGAAGGAATTTAAACATTTCGACGCCTACAGTGTAGATGAGGCCGTGGCCCTGTTGGGGCGCTACGGCGAGAGGGCTGCCGTCATAGCCGGTGGCACCGATATAGTGGGCAAGATGAAGGATGCCATTTTGCCGGCTTACCCGGAAGCGCTGGTAAACATCAAGACCATACCGGGTTTGAGCTATATAAAGGAATCCGGTAGCATGCTGAGCATAGGCGCATTGACACCGCTTGCCGATATCGCTGACAGCGCCATCATCAAGTCAAAATATGCCGCCCTGGCACAGGCCGCGGGCAGGACCGCCTCACCGCACCTGAGGAACATGGGTACCATCGGGGGA
>JAPLHM010000278.1 GCA_026389635.1 Chloroflexota bacterium
CGCTTAAACCCGGTGACGTGGCCCTGCTTTTTATCAGGGAAGGGCATTTAGTCCAGTTCCCGCAGGATATAGAGGTCTTCATGGTGGCGCCGCCGGCATTGGACGAAATACACCGCTGGGCGCGTGACCGTGCTGCTAAAAAGGAGCAGGAGCAGGCTTAGATTAGCGTATTCAGCATTTCTTCAGTGGTATCTTGCCGGCAGGCCTCTTGTCCAGGGTCAATGCCTCTGTTGGGCAAACGTACATGCATAGCCCGCAGCCGATGCAGCGTGATTCATCCCTGCTGAGCTTGCCGCCGTCCATCTTAAGGGCGCCCATCTGGCACCGTTCCAGGCAAGCCTCGCAAATCGTGCAGGCCTCGTCATCAATCTTAACCAGGTAACGCGCGATGACCGCCTCGCTGGGGACCGGGGACTTATTGTAGCCCTTGAGCGCTATGCAATGACATGAACAGCAGTTGCACAGGATATTGGAATAATGGTCAGGCGTATCGCCGTATTGATGTATCAGCCCGGCCTTTTCTGCTTCGTCCAGCACCTGGAGGGCCTGTTCAGTGGTCAGGCGACTGGTCAATCCCTTTTCAATGGTGAATTTAGCGGACGTGCCGAATATCATGCAGTTGTCCATAGGCTTGGAACACGGCTTTCCCCACTGTTCGCCCACGTGGCGGCAGTGACAAACCGCTGTTCCGATGTACTCGTTTTCCATGATCAACTCTTTCATCTCTGTATAGGGTATGATGGTGGATCGGCTGTAGACCTCCTGTCCGATGGCTACCTTCCTCCCGGGTGAAGGGGCGCCGGTTGTTACCAGGGCGCCCGATTTCAACAGGGCTCTCATTGCTTTTAGGTACTGGGCGAGCAGGATATCCAGTTTTCCCAGGAACTCATCCTCGCCGGTCCTGTAGAATTGAAGCTCCATGACGCCCGGGAAAAGCGGCAGGAGCTCGTAGAGGGTCTCACCATTTTTCTCCTTTGAGTGTATAACCGCCTTGTTAGCCATGGTCTCAAGATGCCCTGCTATCTGATCAGGATGGCTGCCCGGTATATTTGCAGCAATTTCACGCGCTGTGGCGAACCCGGGGGGCATGGCACACGCGATCTCGGCCTCGACGGGGCTATATAAGTAAGCTGCCAGGGCAAAAAACTCGTCGCACTTGACGGCCGGGGCCAGAAAAGTGCTGCGCGCATTAAGCGCATCTATCAGTTTTTCGTAGACTGCCTCAACCATAGTTGCCCCCCTTAAATAACTATTGCCTCATGTCAGCATTTCTTGAGCGGCACCTTGCCGGCTTCCCTCGCTTCAAGGTAGAGCGCATCGGTGGGACAGGCCCACATGCAGACACCGCAGCCGATGCAGCGCATCTCGTCACGCACCAGCTTGCCGTTTTCCATTTTCAGAGCTTTCATCCAGCACAGTCCGATGCAGGCTTCGCAGGCCGTGCAGTCGTTCTCATTTACGTACACCAGGTATCGCGGGTTTACCATCTGGCTGGGTGCAGGTGCGTTTTTGGCGCCCCTCAGAATAAAGCAGTGGCATCCGCAGCAGTTGCATAACAGATTGGTGAATTGACCCGGGTTGTTGACATAATTATGCACCAACCCGGCTTCCTCAGCTTCATCCAGCCGCTTCAGAGCTTCCTCCTCGGATAGCCGTTTAGTGAAACCGCGTTCGACCGAGAATAATGCCGACTCTCCGAAGACCATGCAATTTCCCATAGGTTCAGAGCTGGGTTTGCCCAGCAGGTTGCCCTGGTGTCTGCAGACGCAGGTGCCCGCGGCGATATGCTCGGTATCCAGAATCAGTTGTTTCATTTCCTTATAGGGGATTACGCAGGCAAGCTGCCTGACTTCCTTCCCCACAGCAACTTTTTTACCTGGAGCTGATTTTTCAATTTTAAGGGGCTTGCCGGACATGAATTCTCGCTTGACCGCTTTAGAGTAATCGTTTAACAGGACGGCCCATTTCTTGCTGCGTTCGTCGACGATCCCTTTCATGAGTTGAAATTCAAAAAGGCCTGGCACGAAAGGCAATCCCTCATAAAGTTTTTTACCGCCGGCTTCTTTAATATGGATGAGCCCCTTATCTCCCATAATCTCAAGTTGCGCCGCCACCTTCTTGACGTCCTTGGTTCCAAGGTTTGAGGCTATCTCCTCCACGGTAGCGTATTCTATGGGCAT
>JAPLHM010000235.1 GCA_026389635.1 Chloroflexota bacterium
CCGTTACCGTTTCGGCAAGGTCCGTGAATACGCGGTCGGCTTTGAAGGTGTCATACCAAACCTGCAGCGCCTGTACAGGGAGACCGAGTCGGAGAACAGGCGCGCGGAGATCGAAAGGTACATGTCCGCCTCCCCCTGCCCGGTTTGCCAGGGAAAGAAGTTAAAGCCCGAATCGCTGGCGGTCAGGATCGACGAAAAAAACATTATGGACGTCACGGCCATGTCGGCCGTTGACGCCGGCGTATGGATCCAGGCCGTTGCGGGCAGCCGTGACGGCAAACCGATCCTGACGGCCAATGAGCAAATGATCGCGCGGCAGATTATAAAGGAGATAAACGCCCGGCTGGGTTTTCTGAGGGACATTGGCCTCGGATATCTGACTTTAGACAGGGGCGCCGCCACATTGAGCGGCGGTGAAACACAGAGGATCAGGCTGGCAACCATGATAGGCAGCGGGTTGATGGGCGTTTTGTATATCTGCGATGAGCCGACCATAGGCCTGCATCCGGCCGACATATACCGCCTGATTAACACGCTCAAAAAGCTGCGTGACCTGGGCAATACGGTCATAAGCGTCGAGCATGATGAGGGTATGATGCGCGCGGCTGATTTCATCGTGGACCTGGGCCCGGGGGCGGGCGAGCACGGGGGCTACATCGTCGCCGCCGGCAGTATCCAGGACGTGATGAATTCCGCTGAGTCGGTGACCGGGCAGTACCTGAGCGGGGCCAGGCATATACCCATGCCGCCGGGCCGCAGGAACGGGTCCGGCAAGTACTTAGTCATCAGGAAGGCCGGGGAGAACAACCTCAAAGATATCGATGTTCATATCCCGCTGGGTAAGCTGGTCTGCATCAGCGGTGTCTCGGGAAGCGGCAAGAGCACGCTGATGAACGACATATTGTATAAAAAACTGGCGCAGCTTTTTTACCAGGCAAGGGACAAGCCGGGAAAATGCGCCGGCATCAGCGGGACCGAGAATATAGATAAGGTCATTAATATCGACCAGTCACCCATCGGGCGCACCCCGCGCAGCAACCCGGCTACCTATACCGGCGCCTTCACTCCCATCAGGGAACTTTTCTCCTCAGTGCCGGAGGCGCGCGTGCGGGGCTACGGGCCGGGCCGCTTTTCCTTCAACGTGCGCGGCGGCCGCTGCGAAGCCTGCCAGGGCGACGGTTATATACAGATAGAGATGCAGTTTTTACCCGATGTCACGGTACCCTGCGAGTTATGCAAAGGCAGGCGATATAATCGGGAGGCGCTGGAGATACAGTTCAAGGGAAAAAATATAGCCGAGGTGCTGGATATGACTATCGGGGAGGCTACGGCCTTCTTCGCCAATTTCCCCAGGGTTAAAAATAGGCTCGCCACATTGCAGGACGTTGGACTGGGTTATATGCGGCTGGGACAGCCTGCCCCCACGCTGTCAGGCGGGGAGGCGCAGAGGGTCAAACTCGCGTCGGAATTGGCGCGCAGGTCCACCGGCAGGACCCTTTACATACTCGATGAGCCGACTACCGGGCTTTCCTTCGCCGACATCGACTGCCTGCTGGGGGTCATCCAGCGTCTGGTGGACTCGGGCAACACGGTGATCATTATCGAGCATCACTTAGACGTGATAAAAAATGCGGACTATATCATCGACCTCGGCCCGGGTGCGGGGGACGAGGGCGGTTATCTCATAGCATCAGGTACGCCTGAGGAGGTGGCCGCCATCGAATCTTCCGCCACAGGCCGCTACCTGAAGGAAAAGCTGGCCGGGCACAGCCTCGCAGTCAGCAGCCCCCCTTAGGGCCAGACTGTCATTTATATTTTAATAACGTTCTGTTAATATACGTGCGGCTAACGGGAGGGATGATTATGAATATAAAATGGGGTTTTCGCTTTGCGGCGTTGATGGCAGTAATGTGTATGCTTGCAGTTTCGGCCGGTTGTTCTGTGGGTAACGGCCAGCCCGCGCCACAGGGGACCGCTGCTCCCGCGTCTGCAAGGAGCGATATCTCGGTTAAGGTTGTGCCCATGGGGTCTGTCACCCCGGCCATCTACATGCAGATGCCTAACCTCAATATTACTTTCGTCGATTTTGAGATCACCAATAATGGAGGCAGCCCGGTCAGGCTGAACGTGGAATCGGATATTCAGGGTTATTCAGAGAAAGCTGTTAACACAGTTGACATTGAACCGCATGGCACGGTAACCGTCGGCCAGACACCCCTACTGAAACCCGGCGCAATCCCGCGCGAAATAGCCAACACTATGCTGCATTATCGTATAGCTGACAGCGGCGGCGCGGTTATCCAGGAGGAGACGCTGCCCGTTAAAATGTATGCCATGGATACCATGCTATGGGCCATCGAGGAGGGAGAAGAATGGACGGATACCTCGATTTTCATTGCGGCCTTCGTAACGCCGCATGCATCGGAGATCGATGACCTGGTGCGCAAGGCCGCCAATTACCATGCCGAGGGCTCAATGCAGGGTTACCAGTGCAGCGGGTGCTCGGAAGAGCAATGGCGGGAATATACCATGGCCCAGGTAGGAGCGATTTATGAAGCGCTTCAGAACGATTACCAGATCAAATATATCAATTCTACGATCGCCTACAGTAACAGCTCGGATGCGCCCCAGAGGGTGCGCCTTCCCTCGGAATCGCTGCGCACCGGATCCTCCAACTGTATCGACGGCACCGTGCTCTACGCCGCGGCGCTGGAATCGATGGATATGCATCCCTACGTCGTAATCACGCCGTCCCACGCCTTCCTGTGCTATGAGACCAAACCGGATGACCCCAATAGCATTTCCGGCCTGGAGACTACCCTTACCGGTTCATCTTCCTTTGAGGATGCTACCGAGATGGGCAATGAGGAACTGGCCGAGGAATACAGAAATGGCAACCTTGAATCGGGCAAATCGAAAATACTTTCGATACCGAAATTGCGCGCCAGTGGCATTTTGCCCATGAAGTAGAAAGGCAGCCTACTCAATCTCGATGTCTTTGATGCTCAGTTCGGTGCCCCCCGTGACCTGGATTTTGGTGCTGCCGCACTTTGGGCACACGTACTCATATTCCTTGATCGAGAAATCGGAGCTGCAATCGTTGCAATGCCCGCTGACAGGCACCTCTTCCACATTCAGGTAAGCGCCGCTGGCGATGGTATCTTTGGCTACAATGCTGAAGCAGAAGCTTAACTGCATCGGCACCAGGCCGCGCAATTCACCTGCCACCAGGTTGATCCGGCTGATTTTGGTTGCACCTTCCTGTTTGGCGGCATTCAAGGCGATGTCAAGGATGTTCTGGGCTATGCCCATCTCATGCATGGGGCAGGCCGTCCAGCTTTTTCTTGTGATGTGAAGTGAGCCAGTTTATCCATTCGTCCAGTCCCGTGTCCTTTGTACATGATATTTCGATGATCTCGATGGCCGGGTTTATCTTGCGGGCGTTGGCCTTAGCCTCCTCAAGATTAAAATTCGTGTATTGGAGCAGGTCCATCTTGTTGATCAGCATCAGCGCCGATTCCTTGAACATCAGCGGGTACTTGAGGGGCTTCTCATCGCCCTCGGTCACGCTCAATATCATTATCTTGTAATCCTCGCCCACGATAAATTCGGCGGGACAAACCAGGTTGCCCACGTTCTCCACCACCAGCACATCTATCTTATCCAATTGCAGGTGGGGCAGCGCCGAAGCGACCATGTTGGCATCCAGGTGGCAGGCCGTCCCGGTGGTCAGCTGTATGGCAGGGATGTTGAACCTGCTGATGCGGTCGGCATCCCGCGTTGTCTCAATGTCGCCAACTACAACCCCCAGCCTGAGTTTGCCTGCAAGCATCTCCGCCGTTTTCTCCAGCAGCGAGGTTTTTCCCGCCCCCGGTGAACTCATCAGGTTTAGCACCAGGTTGTGGTGCTTTTTAAAGAGCTGCCTGTTTTCACCGGCTATCCTGTCGTTAGCCTGCAGCACATCCTGCATAACGTTAATTTTCATATAAGATACCTCGTAGCTGCCCTTATTCTGATGAGCGACCCGGAGGTAAGTATACAATTTTAGTAGTAGGTGTTCAAAGGAAAATCACGGGCAATGCGTTTGTAATATCCCGGCCTGTTTACTTATAATTACACTTTAACCGGCAGAGGGAGGCATGGCAATAATTATCAATAGTTGCATACGGGCCTTGCATGGATGAGCGGGTAAAGCTGAATATCCCTG
>JAPLHM010000258.1 GCA_026389635.1 Chloroflexota bacterium
GCCGGTGGGGGCCAGCGCCACGACTTTCTTGGCGGTTATGGTGCGGAAATACTCGAGCAGGGTGGATTTGCCGGTGCCGGCGCGTCCCGTGATAAAGACGCTCCTGCCCGTCCTCTCCATTACGTCCAGGGCACGCCGGAATTGTTGGTTTATCTCGATATTTTGCACTGCTATGTCAGCAGATTATACAACACAACCCGATTCCCGTTGCCGGCCACTTTACCATCTGATTGGAAGCTCTGTCTCAATCGGGAGCAGTATAATTCATTACCTTTGTGATATGGTGGGGTGCAAAAGCGGAGATGCTGCAGTCCAAGGTCCTGCGTCAGCAAATAGCGAAAATAGTACGGGGGATGCTGGGGCAATATAGTTGAAAATGGCTTCAGCTTTTAGCTGCGTCCTTTTCCTGCTGTTCCAGTATTAATTCAACTGCAAGGCTTGCAACTTCCCCAGCCAGCGAGGAGCACCGTTCCAGTACGCCGGCCTTCATGGCAGCCTCAAGTTCGAGTGGCTCCATCAGGTTGAAAAACCGGCCGTAGAACTTAACCTGTAGATCATGGCAGCGGCACACGCCGTATTCACCCATGAACTTGTTCTCAAGCTGTCGGGACATTAAAAGAGCCTTCATCATTTTGCCACGGCGGTGGAACTCCTCTTTTTTGCGGCCGAAAACATGGCTGATGGCCATCACCGCGCCTGACAGCGACCCGCAGTGGCCGTCACCGGTTAACCCAATGCCATCGGCAAAGCCGGTGGCGGCACGAAAAACTTCTTCGCTTTCCATACCCAGCGACTCCGTCACAGCGGCGAAAACGCTCTGCGCACAGTTGCCGTTCTCAAGCTCATATTTTTTCGCCAACGCATACGCCCTGTCCTTGATGTCCTGCCAGGATTTTTCCATATCTTTATCACTCCTTCACTCATCAGCCGGTCAGCATCAGGCTGAATATGTCCTGCATAATTAAACGGTTGGCCCCGAAATATTATATCCTTATCATGTGGACAGAAAAACTGAGACTGCAGTCTTCGGCGGCGGATGTTTCTGGTGCACCGAGGCGGTTTTCTGCGAACTCAAGGGGGTAATCAAGGTTACACCCGGCTACGCGGGCGGCCGTACCGGTAAACCCACCTACCTGCAGGTGTGCAGCGGGACCACCGGGCACGTGGAGGCTGCCATGATTGAATACGAACCCGAACTGGTCAGCTACAACGACCTGCTGGAGGTCTTCTTTTACACCCACGACCCGACCACCACAAACCGCCAGGGCAACGACGCCGGTGAACAATACCACTCCACCATTTTTTACCTTAACCCGGGACAAAAGGACCTGGCCGCAAAGTTCATCGATAAATTAAACGCCTGCAATGAGTTCGGGGCCCCTGTCGTCACCACGCTGAAACCGCTGGTCCAATTCTACGAGGCCGAGGATTACCACCGGGGCTATTACCGTAATAATGCAGGCCAGCCTTACTGCCGGATAGTCATCACACCCAAGCTGGTTAAATTCAGGGCCAGGTTTAAGGATGCCGCGAAGTAGCCCTTAAACGAATTTCTCGCAGAGTAAGACCGCCGCCATGGCGTCCTCCCCATGCCCATCGCAACCCATCTCTTTTGCCAGGCCCGGCGTGGTGCAGGCGCCGCCTATGATGACTTTTACTTGATCCCTTAGCCCGGCCCTGGCCAGGTCCTCAATCGTGGATCGTAATGAAACAACCATGGGGGTGAGCAGCATTGAGAGCCCGACGATTTTTGCCCGGTGTTGGCGCACAGCTTCAACGATCCGCTGGGAGGCAACATTGGACCCCAGGTCGATCACCTCAAAACCGGAGGAGCGCAGCATCATGCCCACCAGGTTCTTGCCGAGGTCATGGATATCACCTTTGACAGTTGCCAGCACGACTGTGCCTTTGCCCTGGATGTCGGTTTTGGTCAGCAGGGGCTCCAGCGGGACCAGTCCGGCCTTCATCACCTCGCCCGCCAGCAACAGTTCGGTCAGGAAATATTCGCCGGCCTGGAAGCGCTCGCCCACTATCCTCATGCCGGCGCCCAGGCCCCCGTTCAGCACGGCGCGCGGGTCGGCGCCTGCCTTCAGGGCAGCGCGCACCTGCTCCGACACCCCATCGATATCCAGGTCGACAACCGACTCCAGCACCCCTTTTATAACATCATGTTCGTTCATTGCTCACCTCGCCGATTTCAGACTACTTGATGGGATAAGTCCCATAGCGGTGGGTATATTCAATCATCCAACGGGTGTTTTCGACTTTCACCTCATTGTGCGAGTTGGTCATGGCCATGACGAACCCGCCGTCCAGGGCGGCTGCCTGCAGCATGGACTTAACCGCCGCCTCAACTTCCTCCCGCGTGCCCTGGCTGAGAACATGGGAGATGTCCATGTTGCCAAAGATGCACATGCGCTTGCCCAGCCGCTTTTTAACCGCGGCCAGGTCTATGCCGGCAGTAGGTTCCAGCGAGTGTACTCCGTCGAAACCCCAATCGGCGAAAAGATCGAGCAACAGGTTCACGTTGCCGCAGGAATGTATGATGATCTTGATGCCACGCTTGTGGGCCTCTTCGGTGATCCTGCGCAGGCTGGGGCCGAAAAATTCCTCCAGCACGCGCGGCGGCATCTGCGGGCCGGTCTTGTGGCCCATGTCGTCGGAATAGACGAAGGCCGGCATCCCGGCATCTGCCGTGGCGTGGATGGTGGCCATGTAAATTTCCTCGTAGTATTTCACCATGCGCCTCACAAAGTCGGGGTTGCGGCGCAGTGTCACGGAGAAGGCCGTCAAACCCATCGACTGGGAGGCCGACTCCCACAGTCCGGAGAACAGGCTGCCCATCAGGTAAATTTTATCCCCATAGCGTTTCTGCAGGTCGGCGAATACGCGGTATATGGTCTTGTAAAACTTGTCGGGGTCGGGGTGAGGCCAGGCTTCCCATTTCTGCGGGGTGGCCAGCAATCCATCCCGGTACATGGGCGTGTCCACGTTTCCATCCGCGTCGGCCACCAGGTCATAGAGCTTACCCCAGATGTCGGTTGACTGCCGGTTGCCCCTCAAACTGAAAATCGACGAGTACATCAGCCAGGAGCAGTCGTAGCCCAGGACGATGTCTGCCTCAAGCTTTTTAGACATGAAT
>JAPLHM010000119.1 GCA_026389635.1 Chloroflexota bacterium
CCAGCGCATTTATTTCGCTGCCGTAGCGTATGTCGTTGCGCTGGGGAAAGCCGCCGGGTGTATCGACCGTGCCCCACTTGAGGACGCAGGAGGAAGGTGTAGCGGCCAGAGCAATCAGCGGTTGAACCAATAACGAAGTGAGCGTTGCAGCTACCGCAAGGCAGATAACGCATACACGGGATTTTAAACTTATCTTTCCTGGATTAAGGCCGCATCTATCCACGCCGCGCTTCCCTGCCTCCATGGTCCATCGGACTCAACTCTGAAAACAAACTCGGCCTTTTGCCCGGCCAGCTTGCCCAGGTCAACCTCGTACACTTCTATCTTGTCAGCAGAATTAATGGTCACGGGGGGAAAATAACTGATCTCGTTGCCCTGCCTGATGCCCAGCCTGAACCTGGCGCTAACCGGCGCGGCAGTATCCTGCGTGACGGCCACTTTACAGGTGAATTTGCCTTTGTGCGGGATAAGGATCGGCTGAGACGTGGGCGGAGTGCCGTAGTGAAGTGAGAAAATGCCCTGTATCCAACCGCCTTCAGGCGGCGGCGCCACCAGGAGCGAGTAGGGGTAGTTGCCTCCTCCGGCCACTTGGGCGGATGCCGTGTAGGCCATACCGTCTTTGCGGTCCCCGGAGACAGGCCACTTGAGGGTGTAACTGGTGGTCTGCCACTGCGCTGCACTGGCCAGGCGCGAGAAGTCGATCCTCAGCAAAGGGCCGAAATTTTGCTCCAGGCAGTTGTTCGACAGGTCATTCTCCACGCAGGAACCGTCGCCGTTGACGCAGATGCGTATATTTACTGCACCGCTTCTATCTTCCGGTCCGGCTGAGCCGTTGATTAAGTTAAAGCGTGGTGAGAAATGATACTGCTGGAAGGCCTCTACCCGCTCTTCGCCGGGAGCCAGCGGCGCAACGTAATCTTTGGATTCGACAAGGTCGTTTTTATAGAGGTAGGACATGGTCGGGCAAGAGGCCAGATCCCCCGCGTTTTTCACCCGGTAAGCCAGGACATTGCCGCTGCTCCAGAACTCTGTGACCTGCAGGTCCGGCTTCTCTTTGACAGGTGGAGAAACATTTACTTTCAAGGTGCTGGAACTGCTGCCATTGCGGTTGACTGCGTACAGCGTGTAGCCGGTGTCTTCGGCCGGTGTGACGGCCTGGTTGCCCTCCGCGGGCACGATGCCGGGGGCGGGCTGAATATCAACCCTGGACGCGTTTGACACCTTCCAGTTGAGCAGGATGGGCTGGTCAGAGGTCGTCCTGTACGAGCTGGCCGTGAACGTGACTATTTGAGGCAGCGGCATGGACGCGTCGCGCCCAATGGAGAAGCCGGCGCTGCCCCCCGGCCGGCCGTTGACGGTGAGATCTACGCGGTAGTCTCCGCTGATAAAGCCATCGTCAGGCGCCGGCAGGGTGAACCCGACGTAGCCGTCTTTGTCACTTACTGCTCGGTCCTGGCGGATGAGCGGACCGGCCTCTTTGGCCATATCGCCTCTGATATAAACCCAGTCGGCCTGGACGCTGGTATTGTCGGTAGCCCCCGTGACCCTGGCGGAGCAGCAGACCTGCGGGCTGTCCACGTAAAAGACGCTGGTGCTATCGAGAGGGTGGTAGTCAGATACAAAGCCGGTGGTCGGCGTGAGGTCCGTTATCGATGTAGCTGGACTGAAAAAGCCTGAGCATGACCCCGTCAGCATCGACAGTACTGCAACCGGCAGGAGGGCATGATAGGGATTTATGCGAAGTTTCATAAAGTAACGTCACATCATACATAGCACAGATTTGCCCTGTCAACGTTGCGGCTTCAATCTTTCTTCAGGCGTTTGAAGTAATTCTTAGTCATATAGGAGATCCATGTCCAGTGGGTTATTATGTGGGTGCTAAAGAAAACCAGCAGTCCGACGGCCAGCCACTGGTGGGCCTGCACCCAGCTACGGCGGTCCAGGAGGACGGTTTTATCCGCCGCGCTGCCTTCGGGAAGGGCGAACCAGAGTATGAATCCCGACACCACCAGCAGGAGCAGTATGATCCCCTCGACGGCATCGAGTATATAATGCATGGTGGCCTTGCGCATGTATCCCTCCCGGTATCAATCTTTGAGTTTATTATAGCTCGGGCATAGGCGACCGATTATGCAACTTGGGCAGAGTGGGCGCCGTGCCCTGCAGGTTTTTCGCCCGTGCTCGATCATCAATACGTGGCA
>JAPLHM010000079.1 GCA_026389635.1 Chloroflexota bacterium
ATCCCATGAGGACGATGACAACGATCACGGAAGGGGCAACCAGCAGGGTCACCGGATTGGTTAAGAATTTCAGCAACTGGTCACCCGGTGATAGCGGCGGCACGGTTACAGGTACCGTCGCGGGCTGCGTTTCATATCCCGTACCTTTGTCATAGTTCCAGTAGACAAGGTTGTTTTTCTGTGCCCCACTGCCGCCGGACACCCACTGCCCGTCTCCGTAAAAGAAGAACCTGTAGATATGCAGACCTTCCGGCTCGCTCTCTCCCGGCCTGAACGGGCCAAGCCTCCACTGTCCGGGCTCTTTCAACTGCCATTTATAGGCTATCCACCTGCCCTGGTCTTCGCCCCCCGGCGGATAATACTCAAAGATATACAGCCAGCCAGGCGTATTGATATCGAAATCAAGATACCACTGCTCGTTGCCCGAGACGTTACGGTTGCCGGCGGCCGACGTCCCCTCCATGTTCGCGGTCAGCCCGGGCAATGCGCCTGAAGGCTGCGCCGACGGCCCCCGCGGCACGGATCTTACCGGTGGCTCGATCTCATTATGCCGGGTGTCGCCAGCCGGGTCGGGGATGGTAAAGTTCTCGGTAGGGGCGCCCATGGCGTGTGTGCCTGAATGTGTGACGGCGATGGCGCCCAGGGAAGCGAATAGCAGGGCCAGCGCGAAGATCAATGCAGGCAGCGGCCGGCTCATGCGGGCACCTTCACTGCTTGGACATCGACAGCACTTGGTGTCAGCAGGGCTGACCGCATGGCTATGGCGCTGGCAAACCTGCTGCCCGCGGAGAACATAATGGTCTGCGCCAGGCAGCGGGAGGTCCTCCTGGAGATGCCCGCCGCAATCATATAGTCAGCCACAGTGCCCGCCTCGCCGTAACTGCGCGGCCAGTTGGTCTGGATCAACCCGGTGCACAGGTCGTTGGGCTGCCTGAGCGTGAGCAGGTAGATACAGGTCTGGGCCAGGCCGCACAGGTCGCAGCGCTGGTCGCTCTCACCGCCTATAAATAGTTCGGGTATGTCAAAACCCTTGTTGGCGATCTGGGTGAAGGGATCAGTCCTGACCGTATCCCTCTTCATGCTCTCCAGGCTTTTGGCCGTGCCAAAATCGATAAGCTTGATGCCGCCGTTTCCGCTCAGCATGATGTTCTTGGGGTTAACGTCCCTGTGTACGATGCCGGCAGCGTGGACATAGGCCAGTGCGTCCAGCGCTTGACCGGCCCACGCCAGTACCTTTTGCTCAACTGCTGATGACCTCGGCGAGGAGGACATGATGGGGTCCCCTGTTACCAGCTCCAGTACCAGGTGGAATTCCCCCCTGAAATAAAAATCATCCAGGTATTTGACTATGTTGGGATGCTGCAGGCTTTTGAGGAAACCGGCTTCCTGCTGTAGCTTATCAAGGTAAACGTTATCCATGGTGGTGCCCCTACGGGGAGTTTTAATGATACATTTCCTGCCGCTGGCGCGGTCCCGGGCCAGCCAGATATTGGCCATGCCGCCCTGTTTGAAGGCCGGCGCTTTCAGCTCGTAGCGGCCGTTAATGCGGTGCTTGCTTTGAGGTTGGGCCTGCGGCTGCTGCAATGGTCTTCCCTGGCGTGAGGTTCCGGCCCTCATTTTACGCCGCCGCACCTCCTGGATTATGGCAACGGTGACCGGTACACTGGTGAAAACCAGCGCTATGACTATAACGAAAATGGTCGGGGCGTCCATCAGGCTACACTTACCCCCGTCTTTGCCGATATCAGCGCCTGCCAGGAAGGCAGGCCGTCCGGCCTGGCAATGATAACCGATATATTGTCGGGGCCGCCGGCCAGGTTGGCCTGCGAGGTCAGGTCGGCGCAGGCCTGCCCAGGCCCCTGCGAGGCCAGCACCGTTTCCTCGATTCTGCCGGGAGGCAGCACCCCGCAAAGGCCATCGGAGCACAGGAGTATATTGTCCCCGGCGTAAAGCTTGACCTGTATCAGGTCCGGCACGCTGCCGGCGCTGTATCCCAGTACGCGTGTTATCTCGTTGCGGCGTGGGTGGGTCAGGGCTTCAGAGGGCGATATTTGCCCGGCATCTACCATCTCCTGCACCACGGAATGATCTGTGGTAACCTGGATGGTCTCCCTGGAATTGATTATGTAACAGCGGGAGTCCCCGATATGGGCTATGTACATGTCCTGGCCGATAATAAGGGCGGCGGTGAGGGTGGTTCCCATGCCCTGCAGCGACTTTTCGGAGGCGGCCTCGATGACGGCGCCGTTAGCCTTGCTGAAAGAGGCGGCCATAACGGAGAGCCCGGGCGCTGATGGACGGTTAAGCAGTCCGGAGATACACTCAGCGTGGAAGGCCCTGATGGCTAGGTCGCTGGCTATCTCCCCGGCGTCGTGGCCGCCCATGCCGTCGGCGACGGCTAAAAGACCCGCCGATACCGTGCCGGAGTGAGTCCGCAGGTCAAAGGCGCTGCAGAAAATGCTGTCTTCATTGAGCTTTCTCACCAGGCCGGTGTCCCAGCCGTAACCTGTCTCCAATCAGTTCTCCTTCGTTTGTTTCCTAACTTAAAATGTGGGGGCGTACCTTCAGGTGCGCCCGAAAATAAGAGTGGCCCCCGGCTGCCTGGCCAGCTCTATGCTGTCGCCGTCCCTCAGCGGGTGCCTGCCTTTATGGTGGATATCCACATTATTGACCCTTGTATGATTGGTGCTGCCGGTTCCGTCACGCCCGTGGTCCTGTACATAATAAGTGCCGTTTTCACTCGTTACCAGTACGTGCTGCCTGGAGACGCTCATCAATGCATCCTGCGGGAGTATCCCGTCAAAATTGCTGCGCTGAATGAATTGCGGGTTGCCCGTGAGGACGATCTCCCCGCCCCCCGGCAGGATCATCTTCGCCGCGCCTCCTTGAGGCACAGCTTCAATAATTTCCTCGACAGCGGTGCTGTTGACCGCAGGTTCCTGCTCTGCGGCTATGTAGTTGCCGCAGCCATAGCAGAAAAAGCTGCCGGCGCCGTTCAAACCGTGGCAGGCCGGGCAGATCACGCTGACGCTTATCACCTCTTCCATTGCAATCACACAAGTCTAAGCTAATCAAGATTATACTGCTTGACAGCTTGCTTACGAATACCTAATATAAATCTGACATATTTAAACTCTG
>JAPLHM010000245.1 GCA_026389635.1 Chloroflexota bacterium
CCGCCTTAAGGCGAATTGTAGAAAAGAAAATCAGGGTTAAAACCGGGTAAATATCCAAAAGACAAATAAACATCAGGAGAACTGAGCATGCCTAAAGTTACACTTGGCGGAAAGGAACTCGAGATAGACGAGGACGGCTTCATACAGGAGCCCGATAAATGGGACAAGTCAGTGGCCGAAGATATCGCCAGGACAGAAGAAGCCTACCCTATGAGTGAGGACCACTGGAAGGTGGTAAATTACCTGCGCAACTACTTCCTCGAGTTCGAGATCGCGCCGCCCGTCAGGATGGTCATCAAGCAGACCGGATTCGACCTCAAGACCATCTACAATCTCTTCCCCGGCGGACCGGCCAAGGGCGCCTGCAAGGTGGCGGGACTGCCCAAGCCGACCGGCTGCGTTTAGTACAATAGCATTATGTGGTTGCTGCTGCTCACTTACTCCTGCTTGCTAATTTTCATCGCCGGGTTAGTCTGGCGAATTTACAAATATGCTTCCCTTCCGGTACACCTGCGCTGGGAACTGTATCCGGTTGCCCATGAAATTGGTAAGCCGTACGGGGGTTCATACCTTGAGGATGAGGGTTGGTGGCGACGGCCACGTAAAACGAACCTGCTGGGTGAATCAACGGTTTTCCTGCGGGAAATAATCTTTTTCCGCGAGTACTTTCACAGCAACCGTCGATTCTGGAGTTTTGTCTACCCTTTTCATCTCGGGCTGTTTTTACTGGCAGCCTGGGCTATAATGCTTTTAATAGGCGCAATCCTTACACTGAACGGGCTAACGGTTTCTGCAGCAGCCGCCAATCCCTGGCTGCAGTTAACCTATTATCTCACCCTCATATCAGGCATAGCTGCTTTTGTACTGGGCATCTTTGGTACAGTCGGACTGCTGTTTAAACGATCGATCGATGAAGACCTCAGGAATTACACTGCGCCCATTGACTACTTTAATCTACTGGGGATAGTTCTCATTTTCCTTACCGGTTTGCTTTTCTGGGTCCTGGAAGATCCCACATTCGGCATGGCACGTGGATTCATGCAAGGTCTACTGTCGTTCAAACCATCTTTGGCAGGTCCCCTCATGACAACCAATATTGTATTGTTAGTCATGTTTTTAGCTTATATGCCCTTCACGCGCATGATGCACTACGTGGCCAAATATTTCACCTACCACAAGGTTCGATGGGACGATGAACCCAACATCAAGGGAAGCAAGCTCGAGCGTAAATTAAAGGAACTGCTGGCCCAGTCCGAAAGCTGGTCGGCGCCACACATCCGACCCGGTAAATCGTGGGCAGAGCAAGCGGCCGGTAGCGGTGCTGCGGAAGATAAAGAAGCGCCAAAATGAAAAAACGACCATCCATTAAAGACATCGGCAGGCAGGAAGGCCAGCTTATGGAGATCCGGCCGCAGGACCTGGTGCCCCTGCCCTATCCTTATGACCAACCCGGTTTGGAACCAGGCATAAAGCAGTTGACTGCCGATCAGAAGAAGAAATACGAGTCGTCTTTGGACGGTATATCGGCCATCGGGTTCAAGCGGCTCGAAAGCCCTGCGCAGGAGGAGGAGTACGTAACAAAGTTCCTCTCGGGATTGAAGAAGCTGCTTTCGAAAGAAAATAACTGGACCTTCCTCCAGCCGCTGATGCTTTCGCTGGAGAACTGCGCGAAGTGCCAGAACTGCAGTGACGCCTGTCCCGTATACACTGAGAGCGGCAGGCAGGAAATCTACCGGCCCACCTACCGTGCCGAGGTGCTGCGCCGCATAATACGGCGGCATTTAAAAAAAGAGAGCAAGCTAATCGCGAAATTCACCGGCAGCGATATCGACCTCAATTATACGACCATAGCCAGGCTGGCTGAGCTTTCCTACCGCTGCACACTTTGCCGCCGCTGTGCGCAGTCATGTCCTATCGGCGTGGACAACGGCCTGATTACGCACGAGATAAGGAAGATTTTCAGCCAGGAGATGGGCATAGCCCCTAAAGAGATACACGAAGCGGGTACGGTCAAACAGCTTCGGACTGGCTCCAGCACAGGCGCCACACCCAAAGCGCTGCGGAGCTTCATCTCATTTATCGAGGGGGAAATTGAGGAAAAGACCTGCAAGGCCATCAAGTTGCCAGTGGATAAAGTGGGTGCGGATATATTGCTCATGCACAACACGGGCGAATTCATTTCCTGGCCCGAAAACGTGGCGGCCTTCGCCATAATCTTCAATGCTGCCGGCATCGACTGGACCCTATCCAGCACGCTGATGGGTTACGACGCCGTCAATTACGGCGTATGGTACGATGACGTGCAATTCTCACGCATTGCAGTCAGGCATATGCAGTCCGCACGTGACCTTAAGGTAAATCGTGTGCTGGTGGGTGAATGCGGCCATGCGCACAAGGCCATGCTGGTTATTGCAGACCGCGTGCTGACCGGTGATCTTAACATCCCCCGCGAGAGTGCCATACCACTGCTCGAGGACATCGTCTTAAACGGTAAGATCAGGCTGGACGCTTCCAGGAACAACTTCCCTGTTACCTTACACGATCCCTGCAACCTGGTGCGTCTGAGCGGCATTGTTGAGCCGCAGCGCCGGATTCTCCGGAAGATATGCCCTGATTTCCGTGAGATGGAACCTCACGGCGTAGACAATTATTGCTGCGGCGGCGGCAGCGGTTTCGCCGTCATGGACTCAAACAACTTTTCAGATTGGAGATCAGCCGTCTCCGGTCGCATGAAGCTGCGGCAGATTTTAAATGTTTTCCAGGACGTCATCCGCCCTGACATTCATAAATATGTCTGCGCTCCCTGCTCGAACTGCAAAGGCCAGATCAGGGATCTCTTCAGCTACTACAACGTATCCGAAAAATGCGGCATCCACTACGGCGGCCTGGTCGAATTGATCGTCAACGCTATGGTGGATATTAAAAAGCCTTTCATCAACTGGGAAGCTAAATAGAAACACGGACTGATAATCGAGTTTGTCAGCTTAAGGGGTGTATATGTTCAAGGCACTGCGCCTTAATTTCAAATGTGTTACTATTTACGCAAATTTGGGGATAGGAGGTTTGTCGCGTTATGCCTCAGCTTCAATTCGACAAAGACAAATGCGCAAAGTGCAAATCCGTACCCTGCCTCACCAAGTGCCAGTATATATCCATAGATAATGCCTCTGCCAAAACGGAATGGCACAAGGTCATCAACGGTGAAAATTCCTTTGTGCTAAAAGCCTGCACAACCTGCTATGCCTGTGAAGAATACTGCCCGTCTGGAAATCATCCTTTCTACATGATCGTGGACAGGCAGGAAGAAAAGGGGATCCTGCCTGCACCCAGGCCTATAGTCACCATGTGGGTCAACCAGTGCCAGCCGGTCGGCAAATTTATGGTTGGCCTGCTGCAGGAAAAGGCGTTGTCCTACTGTCTGCTGCCTCATTTCAATACCCTCGCACACGGAAAGTTATTCGAGGATATCGAATATTCGGTAATTTTCGGCCAGGAATTTTTCTGCAACGCGGTTTTCCTGCACTATGCCAGGACATCGCTCATCCGGGAAAGGCTGCCGGTCATTATCGAGAACATTAAGAAGCAGGGTATCAAGGAACTGGTCTGCCTCCATGACGAATGCTACGCTACTTATGCTTCCATAGCGCCGGCTTACGGCATAGAAGTGCCGTTTAAAGCGGTGCATTATTTTGAATACCTGCTGGAACGTCTGAATAAACTCAAATCACAGGTCAAGCCGCTGAACCTGAAGGTAGCCTACCAGAGAAACTGCTCCACCAGGCTGATCCCGCAGGTTGATCATTTTGTGGATGATATCTTCAGCACGATCGGCGTCCAAAGGCTTAACCGTCAGTACGATAAACAGAAAGCGCTGTGCTGCGCCGAGGTTTTCAGGATGGGCATGGGACCCGACCTGGCTGATGACGTTCAGAAAAGGAACCTGGATGACATGCTGGAGTCGGGCGCCGAATACGTTGTTTTCAATTGCCCGGCCTGCTGGGATTCACTGGCAGATAAGGTAGCCGCGCGTGGTCTGAAGCCCATCCACATGATCGATCTGTGCAAGCTGGCGATAGGCGAGGCTCAAAGCCTCCAACTGGCTAAAATGGAAGCCGAGGTGTAGATGCGATGATAGATATATTACAGGAACTCAGCAAGATCACTGATAAAGATTTCATATCCAACAATAAGGAGGAGCTTTACCTGTACGGGCGGGACCCGGGCTTAATGCCGCCGCACGAGCCGGATTACGTCGTCATGCCATCGACGGTTGATGAAATACAGGCCATAGTCAGGCTGGCAAACAGGGAAAAAATACCCGTCATCCCCAAAGGCGGCGGGCTCTCACTTACCGGCCTGGTCATCCCTCAAAAAGGCGGCATCCTTCTGGATATGAAAAGGATGGGGCAAATATTAGAGGTCAATGAGGCCGCAGGGTATGTAATAGTGGAAGGGGGGACTACACATGGCACACTGAAAAGCTACCTGCTGAAGAATTACCCTCATCTCCGTCACAGCATACCTGATTCTCCACCGATCACAACCGTAGCAGCCAACGCCGTTATTCACGGCCAGGGGCGCCTGACGCAGCAACACGGGTTCAACTCCGACATGGTCTGCGGCCTGGAAGTGGTCTTGCCCACCGGGGAGAAATGCCGGATCGGCTCTTGCTCTGTCTCGCCGTACTGGTTCTCCAAGGGACCACCCTTGCCGGACCTGAGCGGCCTGTTTTTCGGCTGGTTTGGCACCACCGGGATAATCACCAAACTGGCGTTAAAACTTTATCCCTGCAAAAAGCTCCGCGATGTCATGCTTTTCCTCACCGACGAAGCTGAACTGGTGCCCGGAATCATGCGCAAGCTCGGCCGCACGGAAATGATAGAAGACCTGGTGGTGACTGCACAGCCCCTACCGCTCAGGTTCAGGGGCAATTACTACATTCTTTTCTATGTAACGGGCGATACGGAAGATGAAATAGAATTTAAAAAGAAGCTGGCCTGGCGTGCACTCTGGGAGTACTTCGAGAGGAGGGAAGGCGGATTTGTCAGCCTCCTCCCCGAGATGAAGGCGCCCATGCTGTCCATGCCTTCTAAAGACACCACGCGGTTTGCGGATGTCAGCAAGGGAGGAGGGTTTGAGTACAGCGGCCCCATAGCTCCCCTGGAGAAATACCCCGTTTACGTTAAAAAGCTGGCCGAACTGGCGGAGAAATATGACCTTTTCTACTCCTCCGCTGCCCGCATGATCGATGGTGGGCACAGCATGATGTTTTCCTTCTCCTATACGTTTAACCGCGCCGAACCTGATACGATGAAAAGGGCCAAGCAGGCGCTTGATGAAGCCGCTGAATTTGCCCTTGAAAACGGCGGGGTGATGTGGAAGCCCAATATCGATGAGCAGCAGATGACCATAGCGAAGATGGACCCCGAAACGCTCAATTTAATGATGAGGATTAAGAAACTGCTGGACCCCAACGGCATTATGAACCCCGGTAACTGGGAGGTGGCCCGATGAAGAAATACCAGGCCCAGATACATAGGTGCTTCAGGTGCGGATACTGCAAGTTCCCGACGGACTACTCAGCTATAAATTGTCCCTCCTATAACAGGTTCAGGTTCGATACCTACTCTACAGGCGGCAGGTTATGGCTGACATACGGGTGGCTGAAAGGTGAACTGCCGTGGTCGGAGCATCTTGCCGAGATACTTTATGCGTGTACCAACTGCAAGAACTGCACCGAGCAGTGCCCGATGAAGTTCGCCCCGGACATCGTAGAATGGATCATCGGCGCCAGGAGCGATATGGTAGATCAGGGCAAAATCCCCGCCAGGGTCAAGCGCTTCCTTGAATCCGTTTATAATTACGGCAACCCGTTTAAGAACCCGCGAACTGAACGGGCTGCCTGGGCAAACGGAACCAGGCTATATGAGAAAGGCGACGATTTCCTCCTGTATATCGGCTGCCTTGGCTCTTATGACGAAAATGGACATAAAATGGCCAGGAACCTGGTCGGCTTATTGGAAACAGCAGGCCTATCCTTCGGCATCCTCGGCAACGATGAGGAATGCTGCGGCAATGAAGTCTATTCCCTGGGAGAGACCGAGTTATTTAACGCCCTGGCAAAAAAGAATATCGATAAATTCAGGGAATTAGATGTAAAAAAGGTTATCACACTGTGCCCACATGGTTACAATATCATGAAGAACCAGTACCAGGGCATGGGCTATGCCTTCGAGGTACACCATTATACACAGGTACTGGATAGCCTGATAAAGGACAAAATGCTCAAGCTGAAGACTGGTAAACAAAAGGTCACATACCATGACCCGTGTTACCTGGGCAGGCATAACAAGGTATACGATGCGCCGCGCAGGGTACTGCACAGCCTTAAAGAAATGGAGCTTCTCGAGATGCCCCGTACCAGGTCTGACGCGTTTTGCTGTGGCGGAGGCAGCGGCAATTTTGTCACCGACTACCTTGCCGGGGGACAGGACAGCCCGGCCAGGACGCGCATAAGAGAGGCCGCGCAGACCGGGGCTGATATCCTGGCTTTGGCCTGCCCGGGATGCCTGGTGATGTTTCAGGACGCAATAAAAGCCGAGAACCTTGAAGACAAACTCCAGGTCAAGGATATCGCCACGATTATCAAAGAATCGATAGCACCTTAACGGCTACAGGGAACCGCGCAACCCGGATAATTAGTGGAGATTGCTTTTCCCAGGCTATTATTATTTTTTGATCGTGGAAATCTTAAGTAATTTATACAGGCCGCAATACCCGATAATGCCTGTGATAAGTGCGATCAATCCCACTATACCTACTACTATGACAACCCACAGGGCCCAGGAATTCATAAAGTACAGTGCCAGCCCAATCAAAATGATGCCGAGTATTACCCGAATGACGCGGTCCGCCGTGCCTTCGTTCTTTTTCATATTGCCACTCTCCTTGTACGAATTCTAAGTTTTATCCTGTTATCAGTCAATTTGAATTCGCTGGGTTTGACTCAAATGCCGAAAAGGACATATACTAATTATGGGCATATGCCCATTATCCAGACGATTTGGAAATAGGATGCCGAGACCAACTAAATGCCGCCGGGTAGCATGTATGCCGGGCGTTAATTATTACAAACCGGCAGGGATACCCTTGAGATTCCTGGATGAAGTTTGTCTTCCTATAGAAGAGCTGGAATCAATTCGTCTGAAAGATCTCGAGGATTTAGACCAGGAGCAATGCGCCCAGCGGATGAATATCTCACGCTCGACCTTTCAACGTGTGCTGGGATCTGCCAGGAAAAAAATAACAGAAGCCCTGCTCACCGGAAAAGCCATCCGCATCGAGGGCGGCAATTTTGAGATGGCTTCGCTTCGGTGCCGCTGCGAGAACGGACACGCGTGGGCTGTATCATTTGATGAAACTGCCAAAAAGTCAATCAATTCCTGCCCTGTATGTCAGTCTTCAGTAATTCAACAGTTACCACCTGTGGAAGCGTGTCAAGGTCACGGACGCCGGGGCAGATGCCATGGTCACGGATTTGATCGGTAGTATTTGCCGATTGAATATAAAAAGTATAAAGGAGGATATAATGCCAGGATTAGATGGTACGGGGCCAAGAGGGCTTGGTCCGATGACAGGTGGCGGGCGAGGTCATTGCAGGGTATCTCCAGGCGCTAGGGGAATGGGCTATCGTAGAGGAGGTATCTTCCCTCGATATGGTGGTGCTCCAATGATGCCCTACTGGAAGGCTCCAGTTGCGACACCGACAGCCGAGCAAGAGATCGATTTGCTGAAAAGCGAGGCAGCCGCTTTAAAGAAAGAGCTTGATCTCGTTGAGTCAAGAATCAAGCATCTTGGAGAAAAAGAATAATTGGCAAATTGCTCCTGGCGTTTGTTATGAAGCAATTTGTAGGAGGCTTACAATGAAGTTAGCTATTACTTCCGGGGGAGATAGTCTTGACGCCGATGTTGACCCGCGCTTCGGCAGGTGTAAATACATTATTTTTGTTGACCCTGACACACTGGAGTTCGAGGCAGTAGAGAACACCGCCGGCGCCGGGGGCGCAGGTATCGCCGCCGGCCAGCTTGTGGCATCGCATGGGGCAACTGCCGTGCTTACCGGCGACTGCGGCCCCAATGCCCACCAGGTACTGTCAGCGGCCAAGATCCAGGTGATAACCGGTGTGTCAGGTAAGATTAAGGACGCAGTGCAGACATTCAAAGCCGGCCAGTTCAAGGCCAGCAGTCAACCCAGCGTCCAACCTCACCACGGTTTATCAGGAAAATAATATTTAATTAAGGAGGTAATCATGCCCAGAGGAGATATGACCGGGCCGCCAACTGGAGGCGGCAGGGGTGGTGGACGTGGCGCCGGCCAGGGTGGTGGAGGCAGGGGTGCGGGACGTGGTGGCGGATCGGGAGGCAACAGACCGGGGGCAGGCCCGGGCGGGGAGTGCGTTTGTCCCGGTTGCGGAACCAAGGCCCCGCACCAGGCAGGCACACCGTGTTCAAGCATTAAATGCCCCGGTTGCGGCGCCGCTATGACAAGAGCGTAAATGATTATATCTGTTGCCAGCGGCAAGGGTGGAACGGGCAAGACCCTGGTAGCTACCAGCCTCGCCCTTTCCCTCAAGGGTACGTGCAGGGTGCAGTTACTCGACTGTGATGTCGAGGAGCCCAATGACCACCTGTTCCTGCAGCATGTCATCACGGACAGCGAGGCGGTCTGCATACCTGTGCCGAAGGTTGACTATGACAGGTGCACCTTCTGCGGCGATTGCGCGCGGGTATGTGCTTACAAAGCCATAGCCGTTGTGCCCGGCAGCGTTCTGGTGTTTGCCCAACTCTGCCACGGCTGCGGCGCCTGCAGCTACCTGTGTCCCGAGGGGGCCATCCTCGAAGAAGGAAGGGAGATGGGCGTGGTTGAGTCAGGAAATGCCGGCGATATCGATTTTGTGCAGGGCAGGCTTACGGTTGGCGAAGCCATGGCTGTGCCCGTTATACGCAGGGTCAAAGCAAAGATCAACCGTGACAGACTCGCCATACTGGACGTTTCACCGGGCACATCATGCCCCGTAGTGGAAGCCATCGAGAATAGCGACTACTGTTTATTAGTCACGGAGCCGACGCCCTTCGGGTTGCATGATCTGGAACTTGCAGTTGAGACAGTCAGGCAACTGGGCATCCCCTGCGGCGTGATCGTCAATCGTGCTGTTAGCGGGGAAACCCTGGTGCATGAATATTGCAACCGGGAGGGCATACCTGTCCTGCTCGATATACCGCTCGATAGGGAGATCGCCCACCTCTACTCCGAAGGTGTTACTCTGGCCCAGGGCATGCCGCAATGGCAGACTGCATTTATGGACGTATACGCTGTAATCAAGGAGGCTTTGCATGAAAGAAGTCGTAGTGCTTAGCGGCAAAGGCGGCACGGGCAAGACCAGCATTGCCGGCTGTTTCGCTGCCCTGGCACGCGATAAAGTGCTGGCGGATTGCGATGTGGACGCCGCCGATCTGCACCTGCTTCTGCAGCCGATCGATACGCAGAGAGAGGAATTCTGGAGTGGTCAGGTAGCCCACATTGATGAAACCACCTGCACCAGTTGCGGCCTCTGCCAGGAACTGTGCCACTTTGATGCCATTCATAATTTTCAGGTCAGCCGCGTTTCCTGTGAAGGGTGCGGTTTCTGCGCACGCATCTGTCCCGTCAACGCTATTACCATGCAGGATAACATGGCCGGTCACTGGTATATTTCCGATACCAAATACGGGCCGCTGGTACGTGCCAGACTGGGCATTGCACAGGAGAACTCGGGCAAGCTGGTCGCACTGGTAAGGCAGCAGGCCAGGAAAATCGCTGTGGCTAAAGGCTATACTACTATTATCACGGACGGCCCTCCCGGCATAGGCTGCCCGGTAATCTCATCTCTTTCCGGCGCCGATCTGGCGCTGCTGGTTACTGAACCTACGGTATCTGGCCTGCACGATCTGGAGCGCATAATCGAAGTCTGCCGCCATTTCAAAGTGCCCGCCACAGTTTGTATCAATAAATATGATATCAACGAGGGAAAGGCCTTGCAGATAGAGGAACACTGCGCAGGCATCGGGATAAATCTGGCCGGAAAGATACCCTTCGATACCGCCGTTAACCGGGCGGTCGCACATGGCGTCCCGCTGGTGGAATACGACGCTGGCCCGGCGGCCGGCAAGATCCGACGTCTCTGGGAAAACGTCGATTCCCTTTTGTCACCAAATTAGTCGTCAGGAGAATATTATGCCTATTTATGATTATGCCTGCGCCGATTGTGGGCGCAGTTTCGAGCAAATGCATGAAATGTCCGCTCACAGTCAGCAAAAATGCCCGTCCTGCGGAAGCAGCGCGGTAAGTAAACTGATTTCAGTGCCCGGCCTGATCAGAACCGGCGGTAAACCGCAGGGCGGGCAGACATGCTGCGGGCGCACCGAGCGCTGTGACAAGCCCCCCTGTTCATCAGAAGGACAATGTCACAGATAAAAGTTAACGATGCTATTAAATATTTAAGGAGTTTCATATGAAATATGCAATACCTGTCAGCGGTGGGTTGTTATCCGCGCATTTCGGTCACTGTGAGCAATTTGCCCTGATCGACGCCGATGAAAAGAAAAAAATCATACTTCGCAAAGAACTGGTTGCCGCTCCCGAGCATCAGCCGGGCCTTTTACCTCCATGGCTGGCCAAGCAGGGCGTACAGGTGGTGATCGCCGGCGGCATGGGCGGCAGCGCCATTTCTCTCTTTAAGCAAAACGGCATCAATGTCATGCTGGGAGCCGCAACGGCCGACCCTGAGAAGGTAGTTATCGACTATCTGAACGGCAACCTGGTTACGGGTGAAAATGTCTGCGACCACTAACAGCCCGGCAACGGAGACAAATTATCTAAATTGATCAGCAGGAGAACATGCAGTGCGCGTCAGCAGGGAAGAATATCAGCAGATGCTTGAATCAGAGCTAAGCAAAACCTACAGCTCTAAGACAGTTGACCATGCCCTGAAGCCGAGAAACATGGGACGCATAGAGGTCGCCAGCGGTTACGCCAGGATCACAGGCCCCTGTGGCGATACAATGGAAATCTGGTTAAGCGTTGATAACAAGGTCATAGGGGAGGCCACCTTCATGACTGATGGATGCGTAACCACCATAGCAGCGGGGAGCATGGTCACGGAGATGGCTAAAGGCAAGCCCTTGGATGAAGCTATCCAGATAGGACAGCAGGATATACTGGAGTCCCTCGATGGTTTGTCCGAAGAAAGCCGGCACTGCGCCCTGCTGGCATCCAACACGCTCAAAGAAGCAATTATCGATTATTATGAGTACAGCCGTGATAAATGGAAACGCAGTTACAAAAAACAATGGTAGACGGTGTAATTATGAAAACGATGGGTACAGATTCTCCTTTCAATTCCCGGGCGGCCGATTATGACCGCTGGTTTGATGAAAAGGATAGTAAAATCATTTTCGCCACCGAAGTCACAGCATTTCAAGAGGTGTTGCCTTTGCTGCCCAAGCCGTGGCTTGAAATCGGAGTGGGCAGCGGCCGCTTTGCAGAGGCACTGCGCATCAGCACCGGATTAGACCCCGCAGAAAAGCTCCTGGAAATGGCAAGAGGCCGCGGCATCATGACCTTACAGGGTAAGGTAGATGATCGTATTTTACCGTCGGAAAGCTTCGGCACTGTTTTTCTCATCATGACACTATGCTTCATGGATAATCCGGTGATTGCATTGCAGGCAATACACCACGCACTCAAGCCTCAAGGCAGGCTTGCGCTGGGGGTTGTGCCGGCGGAAACTGCTTGGGGCATCGCCCACCTGCAAAAGAAACAGGCCGCACATCCATTCTACGAGCATGCTAATTTCTATACATATCAGCAGCTAAAGTCATTGCTCAAAGACACGGGGTTTGCCATGAGTATTACAATCTCAACCCTGTTTCAAAAACCGGGGCATTTAACCGGGGTTGAGACCCCTTTGACTGATTTTCATGAGGATGCGGGGTTCCTGGTAATCGTAGCTGACAAGATACCCCATCCGCTTGGAATGTGGTAGATATGTCCATTATTTACGGCCCGGTTCCATCGTGGCGCTTGGGAAGGTCCCTTGGTATAGACATGGTATCCACCCGCCTAAAAACCTGTTCCTTCGATTGCGTATACTGTCAGTTGGGAGACACCTTAAACAGGAAAGCCGGCAGAAAGGAATTTATTTCTCTCAAGAGTCTGCAGCACGAGCTTAATCTATTGCCACCGGTAGATGTGGATTATGCAACTTTCTCCGGTGTAGGCGAGCCAACTCTTGCCATAAATATAGGTGACGCGATTGAAATGGTCAGGCAGTCACTTCGAATTCCTATCGCCGTCTTAACGAACTCATCCTTATTACGTAATCAGGACGTGCGGGAGGATCTGGCCCATGCAGACATTGTAATTGCCAAACTGGACGCGCCTGAGGATGACCTATTGCACCTGATAAACAGGCCTGTATTCGATTGTTCACTCAGTGAGATAACAGACGGGATAAAATCTTTCCGTTCTATGTTCAGGGGCAAACTGGCTGTTCAGATGATGTTTATGGAGGCTAACCGGGAAAAAGCCCCCGCCCTGGCTGAAATTGTCAGACAATTTTCACCCGATGAGTTGCAGATCAACACGCCTCTCAGGCCATGTCCCGTTAGGCCATTAAGTCTGGCTGATATATCTCAAATAATCAGAAGTTTTTCCGGGTTCAGGCATGTCATCACCGTTTACGAAGCTCCAAAGCCCTCTATTGAACCCGTTAATCGGCAACAAACGGAACGTCGCAGACCGGAGGTACAGCAAATATGAACAATATGAGCCAGACCTCTAATCAACGTAATATTTGCTTAAATGGCTTTTATATGTTTGTCTGTTCTGAAAGCTCAGGGTACAATGCTGCGAACCTGGTACCCGGTAGAAATCAAATAGACGCTTCAGTTCCATCTAGTAAGGTGTCATCGGTGAAATTAACAGTTTGACGGTGATCGAAATGGAAAGAATCAACCTTGAGCCCAATTATACTTCTAACGAGGTGCCGGGCCGGTGCCTGAAGTGCCTGGCCGAAAAAGAACTGAATAATTGCCTGTTTGGATTGCTGAGTGAGCAGACCAGCGATGCCGAGTTACAGCAGCGCTATGAAGCGTTGATGGCTCTATTGCAATCTCCTGATCTTGAAAGGCTGCGGAGCGAGGCGGAGCGATTGCTTTCCGAAGGCAAGCAAGTCAGTGTTAAGGTAGATTATGATAAAGGCAATCTGCAATGTGAATTAATAGTTGAATAAAAAAGGGGGAATAATTTATGAAAATCGCAGTAGTAACAGATGACGAGACCACAGTCTGCCAGCATTTCGGCAGAGCGCAGTATTACATGGTATTTAATGTAGAGAATGGAAAAATCACCGGGAAGGAGAGGCGCGATAAAATGGGACACCGCCACTTCGCCAGCCAGGAAGGCGAACATGGCGCCGCAGCAGGCCCGCATGGTTACGATACAGACTCACAGAAGAAGCACGCCAGCATGGCGGAGGCCATCAAAGACTGCCAGGTGCTGATCGCCGGCGGCATGGGCATGGGCGCCTATGACAGTATGAAAAGCTACAATATCGAACCAATTGTAACCGATGTTTCAAGCGTTGAGCAGGCGGTCAAATTATACGCGGAAGGCAAACTGCCCAACCTGAACGACAGACTTCATTAATTAGTTATATTCTAAATTTCAATATGCCAAATAAGAATATTTTAAGGTGGATAAATAAATGAAACTCCCTGAATACGTATCAAAGGCGGAGGTCAAGCGGGTCTGCAAGGAACTCGGATTGCGGGACTGGTCAGGCCTGAAAAAGCCTGAAGTGGAATTGAAAGAGGCATCGACGATACTACGGATAGTAAATACACAGAAAATGGCCGTCCCGCCAGCCGATTTCCAGCAGGGGCTGGAAGTTGAGCTTGAGCACGGCACCATGTATGCCGATGCCAACGTCACCAATAACCACCCGGTCCTGACTGGTATGATCGTGCTGGCACATCTTAAAGAAACCATGGATTACTACAAGCGTCTTGATGTGGCCGAAATAGAGGGCGATCTGCTGAAGGCCGTCATTGCCAAAGACCTGCGAAAAATTGAGGTGAAGTACGGCAAGCTCATTAAGGCCCAGGCTTTGCTTAATAAAGCAGTTATAGAACAGTTGAAATAAATAACGAATTAAAAAAGGAGGAAATCATGGAACAAAACGCAGAACCCAATGTAGTGTCAATGCCCAGGATAGGTGACAAAGCGCCGGCTTTTAAGGCGGTCACGACGCAGGGAGAGATCGATTTCCCCGCGCAATTTGCAGGAAGCTGGGTCATTTTATTCAGCCACCCGGCGGATTTCACTCCTGTCTGCACCTCGGAATTCATGACCTTTGCCAGTATGGAGCAGAAGTTTGCTGAGGTCAACTGTAAACTCGTTGGGCTATCTATCGATGGCCTTTACAGCCACATTGCCTGGTTACGTACGATCAAAGATAAGATCGAGTATAAAGGCATGAAAAATGTAGAGGTGAAATTCCCCTTGATTGAAGACATTACCATGGAGATAGCTAAAAAATACGGGATGATCCAACCGGGGGAAAGCAGCACAAAGGCAGTTCGCGCTGTGTTTGTGATCGATCCTAAAGGAATAGTCAGGGTCATTATCTATTACCCGCTCAGCCTGGGCAGGAACTTCGATGAGCTGCATCGGATAGTAATAGCTTTGCAGACAGCGGATGCGTTTTCTGTTGCCCTTCCAGCGGATTGGAGGCCGGGTGATGATGTAATAGTTCCTCCGGCAGGTTCGTGTGGCGTGGCCAAGGACAGGATGGACGGCAAAGAAGATATGAAATGCTATGACTGGTTCTTCTGCACTAAGAAACTGGATAAGGATACAGTTTTAAAAGCATGTACCAAAAAGAAATAGTGCAACGCTGTTAGAATCAACCCGGCGTCATTTATTCTCAAAGGCATAGGCTTCAAGGACGTCAAGGCCATGGAGGGTAGCCTCACATGCTGATGCGATGACGTAACCGGTTTAACAGTAGAACAGAAAAACTTGTAGCTATGAACTGGATGAAGGAGGAATTTATGAAGATACTCATTATATTAAATCGTAATCCCTACGATGGCACAGACATAACCTGGAATGCTTTAAGGCTGTGTGAAAAGCTGCTGGAAAGAAAAGCCGACTTACGTATATTCCTGATGAACGATTCTGTCGACCTGGCCAGAGAAGGGGTAGAACCTTTAGCGGGATCTGTAAACCTGACTGAAATGTTGATCGGTCTAATTGGAAAGGGCGTACCGGTAAAAATCTGCGGAACCTGTCTGCTTCGCTGCGGTATGCATAAGGGAAAGAACCTCATCAAAGGGGCGGCAGAAGCTACAATGCCTGAATTAGCGGAGTGGATAGAAGAGTGCGACAAGGTTCTCTCCTTCTAAAAGATTGTGTCAATTAGCACATCACAAATGGAGGAATTATGATAACACCCGAACAAGTAAGAAGCAGGCTCGATGAGGTCTTAGTACCGCATGTCGTGCGCAGCCTGCATTACATGAACCTGATACGCGATATTACTATTACCGACCAAAGGATCAACGTCACACTGGCCTCGACGGCATTGGATGTGAATACACAGGGTTGGATCAGCAGCAAAATCGAGGAGGCTTTACACGGCCTGACAGATGTAACAGAGGTCCATGTCGAATATACAGATCTCAAACCTTCTGAATTGAACCAGATCGGCAATGTCATTGCAGTTATGAGCGGCAAGGGTGGGGTGGGAAAATCACTGGTGACCGGCCTTACGGCTATTGCTTTAAGGCGTAAAGGTTGCGAGGTTGGTATCCTCGATGCAGACATCACCGGGCCCAGCATCCCCAAGATGTTCGGCATAGTCGACCGGCCTGGTGGCAATGATAGCGGTATGTTGCCAGTCACATCCAAGTCAGGAATAGAGATCATGTCCATCAACCTTTTATTGCCCAGCGAAGATGATGCTGTGATATGGAGAGGTCCGCTTATAGGCAAAGCAATCACACAATTCTGGGAGGAAGTAGTCTGGGGTAATCTGGATTATCTTATCGTTGACTTACCGCCTGGAACAGCTGACGCTCCTCTCACCGTTATGCAGACACTACCTATATCGGGTGTTATTGTCGTTTTCACACCTCAGGATTTGACGGCTATGATCGTGAGAAAAGCAGTAAAAATGGCGCAGCAAATGGATAAGCGGGTACTGGGCGTGGTAGAAAACATGAGCTACCTGTATATACCGGAGATAGATAAAAAGATAGAGATCTTTGGCAAAAGCAGGGCTGAGGAGATGGCCGTGGCAGCTAACGCTCCCTTGATAGGGAAGTTGCCGCTGGATCCGGATTTAGCCAGGCTATGCGATGCAGGACAAATTGAGCGTTATGACTCAGATATAATAGCTAAGCTGGGGGAATCTATAGCAAATTCAACATCAGTTAAAATGCCTCCCGGGCAAGGCAAAAATGATTGAAATCACGCATAAGTCGATTTCCCCGGAAGAAGTGGTTAATAAAACCAAAGGCGATAGCAGCGGTTGCGTAGTCACATACGTTGGGTTGATTCGCAAACATTCTCAAGGCCAGTTAGTTCTGGCTGTAGAATACAAGGACCCTGGGAAAAAGGCAGAGGACATATTAAGAGAAATCGCCGGCATAGCTAAACGCAGGTGGCCAATAAATAACATATCAATCTCGCATAGAGTTGGAAAGCTCGGGGTGGGAGAAATAAACCTGGTTGTTGCTGTTGCCTCAGCTCACCGCCGCGAAGGTTTCGCCGCCTGCCAGTATATTATTGACCAGTTTAAGCAGAAATTACCCACACAAAAAAGAGAAACTTACCAGGATGGCAACCGGGTTGAGAATAGGAATACAGACGCTGTTTGAAGTAACAATTTTTAAGAGTTAATGATTCGACGTGAAATATAGCCAAGGATTGGTATAAAAGAAAGGAAGGTATAGCGTGGAAATTCGAATAACTACGTTAAGTGAGAACACGGCAAATTATGGCGTTCTTGGCGAGTGGGGTCTGAGCATATTAGTCGAAGCGGATGGGAATAAAATCCTTATGGACACCGGGATGGGTATATCAACAGTTTATAATGCAGACCGCATGGGTATTGATCTTACGGGGATCAGCACTATTGTTTTGAGCCACGGTCATGCAGACCATACCGGCGGTCTTCTCGATGTTTTAAAGAAAAGTAACGGCGCCGCTGTAATAGCTCACCCGGATATTTGGACTCCTAAATACGTACAGCGCAGCAAAGACGATTTTCATTATATAGGAATGCAATTTACTCGCAAAGAATTAGAAAGCTATGGTGCCCGTTTCATTTTTAGCGACAAACCGGTTTCTATTGCTGAACATATAACCACGACCGGTGAAATTGAGACGCTCACGGATTACGAGAAGATCGACGACAACCTGTTTATTAAAGATGATGGACAGATGCTGCCGGATAAACTTGCCGATGATCTTGCATTGGTGATCGATGCCGAATATGGCTTGGTAGTCATTCTAGGGTGCGCTCATTGTGGTTTAATTAATAATTTACGCCATGCGCAGAAAATAACAGGCAAAGAACTAATATATGCTGTGATCGGCGGAACTCACCTCTTCCGTGCTGGTGAGGAACGCATTAGAAGGAGTGTTGCCGATCTAAAGGATATCGGAATTCAAAAGTTGGGTGTCTCTCACTGCACAGGCTTTGCCGCCTCCGCTCGACTGGCTCAGGCTTTTCCCGAGGCGTTCTTCCTTAATAATGCAGGCACCCGACTTACATTGCCACAATAAACACAATCCATCGCATGTTACAGGCAACGGGAAAATACTATTGAAATCAGGATTTAAATAACAGTACGGAATCTAAAATATTAAATCGAGGAGAAGAAAAATGTGGAACGCTTCAAAATGTGATCTCTGTGGTGATTGCCTCACCAAATGTCTTTACGTCGAGTATGATAAGGACCGTGCCGCCAGGGATATCAAAGCCCTGATGAAAGGGGACAACGCCGAAATACTTGGCAGGTGCGTCACCTGCTGCGCCTGTCGCGAATATTGCCCGACGGACGCCGACCCGTTCGACCTTATACTCAAGATGATGGAGAAGCACAAGTCCTTCCCTATCAAACCAGAGGCCATGGGATTCTTCAGCATGGCTTCCTCGGTGCCCAACCAGGTTATCAAAGGTAAGCTGGGCAAGCCCGTCCTCTCGCTGTGCGTGATGGAGATGTCGCTGCCGCCGGATGCTATCGGCGGGCAGATGTTCGACGGCCTGACCATCGCCAAGGGCGGTGACTATTTCTGTTATGTGGGCTACGTGCACGCCGGCGTGGAGACGCCCATGGCCGAAAATGCCCAAAAGTTTATCGACAACATCGCTAAACTGGGCAGTGAGATCATTTTCCTGCATGACGACTGCTACGCCATGGTTGACGCAAAGGTAAAGGATTACGGCATCAAGGTACCCTTCAGGTACATGCACATCCTGGAATATATGCGCAACTACTTACGCGATAACAAGAGCAAGATCACGAAGCTGGGTAAAAAGGTCGCCTATCAGCGGCCCTGCGCCTCAAGATACACACCGGACAAGGACGTCTTCGTGGACGAGATTTTCGACCTGATCGGCGTGGAGAGGCCAAAGCGAGAGTATGAGAGGGAAAAGGCGCTCTGCTGCACCGGCGCTTTCGTCAAGGTTTACCCGACACTGGCCGCCGAGGTGCAGGCCAAAAACGTAGACGATGCCATCCGCTGCGGCGCCGAGGCGCTGGTGACGCTCTGCCCCATGTGTGACAGAGTGCTCAGGCGGCCGACTTCCGAACGCGGCTTGCGTAAGATTTTCGTCACTGACCTTGTGCGCATGGCGCTGGGTGAAAAATCCGTATAGGCAGATTTGCCAACCCCAATTTTTACTCAGCATAGTAAGAAAACGGCAGTGCAGGTATTGAATCTGTAGCTGTCACATTTATGGGGTAAATCATAGGATATATTATGCTTAAGATTGAGTTGGTCCCCGACCTTTTACATTGTATCCATACGGTCACCAAAAGAGAATATGAGGATACGCTCAGACGGTTGCTCTCTGAAGAAAATGGGAATAAGAAGCTCGGGAAAAAGTTGGAGCTGCTCACCATTATGTTAAAAGAAATGGATTTCAAACAGCTTCGCCGCGAGTCAGAAAAATATATTCGGGAGGGGAAACAGGTCAAATTTGTTTTCTACCTGAAAAATAACGTGCCCGAATACGAGACGCAGGTCTTTTAGATAGCAGGGTGTCCTGATAGTATAAATACGACGGCAGATTGACCTTGAAACCAATGCAAATCCAGTCAGCCGACAAATCACCCTCTCTCGCCAGATTATTTCTATCGTTCCTTAGATTAGGAGCGACGGCATTTGGCGGGCCTGCCATGATAGCCTACATCCGCAGAATGGTTGTCGAATGCATCATTCCGCGATGGAATTGCACTCTGCCAGATGGTGCCTGGTGCAACAGCCATGCAGGTCGCCGCCTATGTGGGACTACTGACGAGGGGGGTATCGGGGTCTGCAGTCAGCTTCATAGCCTTCGGCCTACCGGCATTTTTATTCATGCTGCTACTTTCGATTTTTTATGTGCAGACCTTGAATTTACCCGCCGTGGTTTCGGCGTTCAACGGTTTGCAGGTAATTGTGGTATCCATAGTAGCTAATGCAGCAATAACATTCGGCAGGGTATCTATCAAGAACTGGAAGTCCACCGCTATTGCCATTACAGCGGGCGCTCTCTTCTTTTTAGGTATTAATCCGATCTTGGTAATACTGCTTGCCGCAGGTGCAGGCATCCTGCTTTTTTTAAAGCAGCCAGCCCCAATTGTTAAATCATCTGGCAAGCGATTAACCACATACCGGCCCGTGCTGATTATTATCGCCTTTGCCATTCTGGCGTTGGCTATCATTTTTTTTACTAACCGCGATCTTTTTGATCTGGCAGCTCTAATGCTACGTATTGACCTGTTCGCCTTCGGAGGAGGATTCGCCTCTGTTCCCATCATGTTCAATGAAGTGGTGAATTTACACTCGTGGATGGACAGCCGGACTTTTCTAAACGGGATCGCTCTCGGACAGATCACACCCGGGCCTATAGTCATCACTGCCACTTTTATTGGATATCTGCTCTATGGTCTCATCGGGAGTATCATAGCAACTACCAGTGTGTTTTTACCTTCTTTCCTGATTGTGGTAGGAGTCGCACCTTATTTTAATAAGTTGCTCAGTTTACCTTATTTTAACAACGCGATAATAGGTGTATTAAGCTCCTTCGTTGGTCTTCTTCTATCTGTAACCTTGTTGTTTGCTCTAACGATACCCTGGGATTTATTTCGCATAGTGATAGCGTTATCCGCCTTTGTTGCTCTGTTTCTAAAGGTAGAAATCTATTGGGTGGTCATAGCCGGGATTATTGTTTCAATCGTTTTTCTTTAAACGAATCGGGCTATTGTTTATTAGCACGTCAACAACAACTCAGGTACACAATGAAAGAATAGCTATATCAGTAATAAATGATCGAATATTGACATTGAATATGGAATGGCCTATTGTGTGGCAATACTAAAGGCCTACCCGGAACCTTGCCGTATTTTGATGTTAGATACTACTAAGTTCGATTCTTCCGGGAGCTGTAAACTCTGCGGTACCTGCCTTTCTTCCTGCCCTGTACTCAGCTTCGAGCAGGACAAGGCCATAGCAGAAAAGCAGCGCCTTAATAGCGGACAGCCAAGCATGGTGCTGGAGAAATGCACCACTTGCCTTTCCTGTGACCTGTATTGCCCCAACGGCTTCGACCCCTATGAGTTGATACTGCTGCGCTGGAACGAGAGGTACCAAAAAAAAGGCCTGCCGGCGCTGGCGCGCATGGTGATGCCCGGAGACCAGGCCTCCATCTGGCGCCAGCTCTATCCCCTGATGCCGCCGGATGAGCAGGAATTGATCAAAAGCTGGCGCGCCAGGGGAGGGAAGTCCGGCAAGGACATCCTGCTAACCGGATGTTTCAGCGCTTTTTCGCCCTATCTCACCATGACGCCCTTGCTGGCCGGTCTGACACCCTACGGCGACGAGCGTAACTGGTGCAGCGGCGGGCATATCTATCAACTGGGGTTGCTGGATGTGGTGGAACAGGTTGGAGTGAGATTGCAGGCCGTTTTCAACGAGCTAAAGCCCCGCAAGGTTGTGACCATGATGGCCGCCGAATATGCCATGCTGGGCAAGATACTGCCGCAGAGGTTTAATACCAGCTTTGACTTCGAGGTCTTGCCGCTGGAGCATTACCTCCTGGATAGGCTGCGCAGCGGCCAATTGAAGTTAGACTCCCTGCTGAATAAACGCGCCTCTATACATGATAACTGCTTCTCCAAGGCCGCCGGGGATGCCGTCTGGTCACCCGTGAGGGATCTTGTGCAGGCGTGCGGGGTGAAAATAATAGAGATGCAGCACAACAGGGTGGATGCGCTGTGCTGCGGCTTCGGCGCGGCGGCGGGACGCTTTGACCTCTTCGATCTCGTGGCGCAGGGTAAAAAGCGGCTGGCAGAAGCCGAGGCTACAGGCGCTGAATATCTAATAGTCTACTGCGCTGCCTGCTACTTCATCTTCTCCGTGGTCAGGGAGCTTGTGGGCAGCAAATTGGAGATATACCATATCCTGGAACTGCTGGACATGGCCGAAGGCAGGCAGCCGCCGCACCGTACGCGCCGGCGCGCCTTCAACATCATTGC